>CACZWQ010000026.1 GCA_902784855.1 uncultured Ruminococcus sp.
TGGCGTAAATGGCGTAAATCCGAGACATCGCAACTCTCGAAACCCGCATAAACACAGGGATTTTGGGGTGTTACTTATCGAGGGATTTCATTGTCGGGAACAACAAAACATCCCTGATCGCTGCGGAGTTCGTCAGGAGCATGACCATTCTGTCGATGCCGTAGCCGATGCCGCCTGTGGGGGGCATGCCGATCTCGAGGGCGTTGAGGAAATCCTCGTCGGTGGTGTTCGCCTCTTCGTCGCCCTGAGCCAGCGCCTCCTCCTGCGCCTTGAAGCGCTCGCGCTGGTCGATGGGGTCGTTGAGCTCGGAATAGGCGTTCGCCATCTCCCAGCCGTTGATGAACAGCTCGAAGCGCTCCACATAGCCGGGGGCGTCGGGCTTTTTCTTCGTCAGCGGCGAGATCTCGATCGGGTGATCCATCACAAAGGTGGGCTGGATCATGTGCTCCTCGGCGAATTCCTCGAAGAACAGGCTGAGGATATCGCCCTTCTTATGCCTGTCCTCAAACTCGACGTGGTGCTCCTTTGCGACCGCCTTTGCCTGCTCGTCGGTCTCGATCTCGTTGAAGTCGACGCCCGCGTACTGCTTGACCGCGTCGATCATCGTCACGCGCGCAAAGGGCTTGCCGAAATCGATCTCGTTGCCGTTGTAGGTCACCTTGGTCGTGCCGAGCACCTGCTCGCAGACATAGCGGTACATGCGCTCGGTCAGATCCATCATGCCGTGGTAGTCGGTGTATGCCTGATACAGCTCCATCAGCGTGAATTCGGGATTGTGGCGCGTATCGACGCCCTCGTTGCGGAACACCCTGCCGATCTCATACACGCGCTCCAAGCCGCCGACGATCAGCCTTTTCAGGTAGAGCTCCAGCGAGATGCGCAGCTTTAAGTCCTCGTCCAGCGCGTTGAAATGCGTCATAAACGGTCTTGCCGCGGCGCCGCCCGCGTTGGAGACGAGCATGGGCGTCTCGACCTCCATGAAGCCCTGCGCGTCGAGGAAGCGGCGGATGCTGCTGATGATCTGCGAGCGCTTGATGAAGGTGTCCTTCACCTCGGGGTTCATGATCAGGTCGACATAGCGCTGGCGGTAGCGCAGGTCGGTATTGGTCAGGCCGTGGTATTTCTCGGGCAGCGGCTTGAGGGACTTCGAAAGCAGCCGCACCTGCTTTGCATGCACGGAGATCTCGCCCATCTGGGTCTTGAACACAAAGCCCTTGACCTCGACGATGTCGCCGATGTCCCACTTTTTCAGCCAGCCGTATTCCTCCTCGCCCAAGTCGTCGTACTTGGCGAAGATCTGGATCTTGCCGGACTTGTCGTGCAGATCGAGAAAGGCGACCTTGCCCTTGCGGCGCTTGGACATGATCCTGCCCGCTACGCAGACGTCCTTGTTCTCGAACGCCTCGAAGTCGCTTTTGATGTCGTCGATCGCGGTATCTCTGTCGCTGGTGGTGATGACAAAGGGATCTCTGCCCGCTGCCTTGAGCTCGTCGAGCTTGTCAAAACGCACCTGAATGACGTCGCCGTTATTTGCCTGCTGTGGCTTGCTCATATTGAAACGTCCTCTCTGTATTAGGTTCTGATTATGATTGCGGGAAATCCTGTCATTTGCTTCCCCGTCCCCTGTGTTATCGGCTGATCTCCAGCACCTTGACCGCGATCATGCCGCCGGGGGTCTCTACCTCGACCACGTCGCCGACGCTCTTGTCCATCAGCGCCTTGCCGATGGGCGACTCGTCCGAGATCTTTCCTTCCTTGGGGTTCGCCTCGTTGGAGCCGGAGCCGACGATGCGGTATTCCATCTGTCTGCCGAAGGGCATCATCTCAACCTTGACGAGCGAGGTCAGGTGCACGCGGTCGTTCGAGGTGTTGGTCTCGTCGATGATGACCGCGGTCTTGAGGATCGCCTCGATCGTGGTGATGCGGGCTTCCATGATCGCCTGCTCGTTTTTGGCGTCGTCGTATTCGCTGTTCTCGGAAAGGTCGCCGTAGGAGCGGGCAACCTTGATCTTCTCCGCGATCTCTTTTCGTTTGACGTTATGTAAATATTCGAGTTCTTCTTCCAGTTTTCTGAGGCCTTCCTCGGTGAGCATAGTCGGTTTTGCCGCCATCTTTGATACATCCTTTCGTCGGGACAGAGCGCCCCATGATCATGATTTATACTAACCCTGTTATTATATTCCATTTCCCCCCGCTTGTCAAGACGTTTTGCGCCTTACGGGGCTCCGTTCGGCAGGCGCAGCTCGCCGCTGTCTCCCTGCGCCGCAAGCGGGACGATGGAACCGAGCTCGTACTGCGCGGCGAGGGTGTAGAGCGCCGAGCAGAAATACTCCTCGCTCAGCTCCTCGGGCTTGATGTCGGCAAAGCCGTTCGGCGTGCGGAAGCGGTAGCGCCAATACACCCTGCAGCAGAAAGGGACCTGCGGGCGCGACACGGTCAGGATCACGGCGCTTCGGCTTACGGGCAGGGGCTCCCTGACGGATACGGGCGCGATGATCAGCTCGCGGTCGGACAGCTCCTCACGGCGCCTTCCGATCACCGCCGCGGCTCCCAGCTCCTGCAGGGCGCAGTCAGCCGCGTCCAGATAGGGCGCGTAGCAGTCCGTCACCACCGAAACATCCCCGCAGCGCTCCAAAACATAGGGCAGCAGCTCCGCATAAGCGGCGGCGGGGTCGTAGATCGCCGTGCGCATGCCCCCGGCGCCCGCGCAGTCTGACAACAGACCGAGCGCGAAATTCGTGCACAGCCGCGCCGCAAAGGCGTCGGAGCAAAACCTCCGGTAGCCGCTGCTCGGCGGGAATTCCAGCTTGTCGCTGCACAGCAGCCGGTCGCGCTGCATGCCGATCACCTCGTCCGCCTTTTCGAGCTTGACCGTGCCGCTGTAGCTGGTGTAGATCACATGGCGCAGGGTCACGCCCCGCGCGCGGCAGGTCTTAACCTCTATCCGATCGCCTCTGAGCTTCTCCGCCCAGCCGCGCAGCCCCTTTTTCGGCTCCGGCACACGCACGCTCAACGCCGTCATCATCGCAACCACCTCAATCATGGATTTCTGTTCTCATGATAATAGTTATATGCAAAAATCAGCGCAAACATGAATGGATTATGAATTGATTATTTTCCATATGTATGGTATAGTAGGGGTAAAGCAAGCACGCAACCGCCACGATTTTTCCAGGAGGTCTTTTTATGAATCTTTCCGCTATCCGCCACCGCTCGACCGGCAGCGACTGCTATGCCTTGGACAGAGACACGGTGGTACTCAACCTTTGGACGGGCTATGACGCCGAGCGCGTCACCGTCGTGTGCGAAGACCCCTTTATCCATGAGCTGCACCGACAGCGCGTCTGGGAAGGCAAGCCCGCGCCCATGCGCAGGCTGTATGAACTGGAAAACCACCTCGTCTGGACAGCGGAGCTGAAGCCCGCGTTCAAGCGGCTGCAATACTACTTCATCGTCGAGTCGCACGGCGAGCGCTTCTGCGTCTTTGAAAACAAGATCTGCAAGGAATCGGAGCGCAGCCGCATCTCGACCGAGTTTTTCAAGTTCCCGTGGCTCAATCCCGCCGACGTGATCGCCCCGCCCCGGTGGGTGCGCGACACCATCTGGTACCAGATCATGCCCGACCGCTTTTGCCGGGGCAGCGGCTTTGCCGACAGCGAAAAGTTCCGCACCTGGGGCGACTTCTCCTCTCCCGGGTTCAACGACCTCTACGGCGGCAATTTGCAGGGGATCCGCGAGCGCCTGCCCTACTTAAAGGCGCTGGGAATCAGCGGCGTCTATCTCACGCCGATCTTCCTGTCCAACTCCAACCACAAATACAACACCTTCGACTACTACACCATCGACCCCGACTTCGGCACCGAGCAAGATTTGATCGACTTGGTAGAGGACGCGCACGCGCTCGGCATCCGCGTCATGCTCGACGCCGTGTTCAACCACTGCGGCACCGAGTTCTTCGCCTGCCGGGACGTCCGCGAAAAAGGAAAGGCGTCGCAGTATTACGACTGGTTCTTCATCAACCAAGACGACTTTCTCAAGGATGACTTCACCGTCGCCGACGGCAGGTACTACGCCTTTTCATTCTGGGCACCGATGCCGAAGCTCAATACCAACAACCCCGCCGTGCAGCGGTACTTCTGCGACCTCTGCGTCCATTGGGTGCGCGACTATCACATCGACGGCATCCGCTTCGACGTGGGCGACGAGATCTCGCACCGCTTTATCCGCGCGGTCAATGCCGCTGTCAAGGCGGTCAACCCCGAGGTGTTCCTGCTGGGCGAGATCTGGTTCGACTCCATCGGCTGGCTCAACGGCTTTGAGTACGACTCCGTGATGAACTACCCCTTCACGGGCAGCCTCGGCGACTTCTGGCAGGACGAGACGATGAACGCCCGCGACTTTATGAAGCGGCTCAACTTCTGCCGCTCGCTCTATCCGAGGCAGGTCAACGAGGCGGTGTTCAGCTTCCTCGACACCCACGACACGCCCCGCGCGCGGGAGAGCTGCAAAAACCGCGACGTGCTGCTGCAAAAGCTCACGCTGCTGCTGACGATGGCGGGCACGCCCTGCCTGTACTACGGCACCGAGATCGCCATGCGCGGCAAGCGCACGCCCTACAACCGCGCCACCATGCCGTGGGACGAGATCGACGCGGGAAAGCACGACAGCTTCAAGGCGCAGGTCGCCGCGCTGCTGCATGTGCGCAACACACAGCCCGCCCTCAAAAGGGACGAAATGGAATTTCTCTTCGACCCCGCCCACCCGAGGCTCATCCGCTTTCGCAAGGGAGAGCTGCTCGTGACGCTCAACGCAGGAGAGACACCGGTGCCGATACCCGGCGCGGGCGAGATCCTCTTTCAAAACCGCCTGCAAGGCGGCGTGCTGAAACAGGACGGCGCGCTGATCGAAAAAGCGCCATGATACGGTGACCGCATGAAAGAAAAACAACTGACACTATTCGGACTCGCGTGGCCTATATTAATAGAAACCGCGCTCTTTATGACGCTGGGCATCGTCGACGTGTTCGTGCTCAGCCAATACAACGACCTCGCCGCGGGCGCGGTCAACACCGCCAATCAGGCGGTCTCTATCGCCACCATCGTCTTTACGGTGGTCTCGACAGCGAGCGCGGTGCTGATCTCGCAGTACCTCGGCGCGGGCAAAAAGCAAGCCGCAGGCCGCATCGCCGCGCTGGCGATCACCCTGAACCTGCTGACGGGACTGCTGGTCAGCGCGCTGTTTCTGCTGTTCAACCGCCCCATCCTCGGCTTCATCGGCGCGAAGGGCGAGCTGCTGGCGCTGGCGGGCGACTATCTTTCGATCGTCGGCGGCTTCATCTTTTTGCAGTCGGTGCTCTCCGTGACGGCGGTCATCATCCGCAACCACGGGATGACCAAGATCACGATGGCGGTCACCGTCGGCATGAACGTCATCAACACGGGGCTTGACATCCTCTTTGTGCTCGGCTTCGACATGGGCGTGACGGGCGTGGCGATCGCCACGACGTTCAGCCGCGTGGTCGGCACGGCGGTGCTGGCGGTCGTGCTCTTCCACAAGATCGAGAGTCCCGCGATCTTCCGCGCGCTGAAGCCGTTCCCGTGGCGGGACTTGGGCGACATGCTCAAGATCGGCGTGCCGGGCGCACTGGAAACCTTCCTCTACAACCTCTCGCAGCTCGTCATCACCGCCATCGTGCTCAACTTTCTCACCGAGGCGGAGCTGATCGCCAAAACCTATGTGCAGAACATCACGATGTTCTTCTACATCTTCGCGGTCGCCATCGGTCAGGCGTCGCAGATTTTAACGGGGCACCTCGTCGGCGCGGGCAAGACCGACGAAGCTTACCAACGCGGCTTCATCGCCCACCGCACGGCGCTGGCGATCTCGCTGAGCGTGTGCCTGATCGGCGTGCTGCTGCGCTATCCGCTGATGGGGATCTTCACCGAAAACCCCGCCGTCATCGAGTTGGGGGCGACGGTGCTGCTCATCAATATCGCGCTCGAATTCGGGCGCACGACCAATCTGGTGCTGATCGCCTGTCTGCGCGGCGCGGGAGACGTCTATTTTCCCACCGCCTGCGCGATCTTCTCGATGTGGCTGGTCAGCGTGCTCGGCTCCTACCTCTTCGCGGTGGTGCTGGGCATGGGACTGTACGGACTCTGGATCGCCCTTGCCGCCGATGAGGTGGTGCGCGGCGTTCTGATGATATGCCGCTGGAAAAGCGGAAAATGGAAGCAGATCAATCTGATAAAGGAGCGATGAACCATGAAACGGATCAAACTGACGGCGCTGCTGCTGAGTCTCTGCCTGACGGCGTGCCTGCTGCTGAGCGGCTGTCACCTCAACATCCGCCTCAACGACGAGAACGGCTCGGATATCAACATCGAGATCGGCGAAAGCGCGATCGAGAGCGAGCTGGAAAAGGCGGAAAGCGACTTGGAAAGCCGGCTGAACAAAACGGAAAGCGAGCTTGAGAGCCTGTTTGACGAAACGGCGCCGCCCGCAGCTTCCGCCGTCTACACGATGAAGGACGTCAAGGCGCTGAAAAACACCGGGCACTTCGGCAAGAACACACTCGAGCACATCTTCGACGGCACCATCAACAGCAAGGGCAAAGCCACGGGCTATCACTACAGCCGCATCTCAGACGCCAAGGGCGAGATCATCGCGGGCACCGAGAGCAAGCGCGACAGCCGCGGCGTCTTTACCGCCAAGGTCAAGGTCAGCGGCGTGAAGAAAAACGGCTTTTCCAGCTTCTATCCCGAGAGCTGGACGCCCCAGCAGGTGGTCGACGCGATCAACGAGGCGTATGAGGACGCGCTTTCCGACAAGAGCAATCCCCACGGCTCGCTGTGGATCGGCTACAGCGGCGACTTGGAGATCGACATGTACCTCGACAGCAACAAGAAGATCACCACCGCCTATCCCATCTATGAAGGAGACAACTGACATGAAATACAAGGTCAAAACCCTTCGCGGCAAGCGAGCGCTCGTCACGGTGGAGTTTGAAGAGGAGCGGTTTGCGCTTGCGGGCGAGCTGATGCTCGCGGAACGCCCCTTCCTGAGACAGATCATCCGCGAGCTGGAAAACACAAGGCCGAACGGAAACCACGGCAGCTTTGCGGGCAACGCCTTTTCGCTTTCGATCGCGCCCGACCGGACCGTGATCGAAAACGAGGTCAACGGCGCGTCGGTCACCGTGCCGACCGACGACCTGCTCAAACTTGCGAAAGCGTATCAGAAGCAGTATGAAAGTCTTAAACGTTGAGCTCGCGGACGAGCACTTCACCCTTTGCTGCCGCTGTGAGGAAAACACCGCCAGGCTGACGCCCTACCGCAGCGAAACGGGCGGCGAGGTGCTGCAGCCAAACGAAGAACAGGAGCAGCGGATCGCTTCCCTTCTGCCGAACACCCTGCGCCGCCGCGGCAGAGCGGCGACCCCCGCGGAGACGGAATTTCTCGCCCTGCACGAGCTGGCGGCGCGCGCTCTCTCAGCGCGCGGCGTGCTGCTGCTGCACGGCTCCGCGGTCGTCATGAACGGGCAGGCAGTGGTGTTTCTGGCGCCGAGCGGCACGGGAAAATCGACCCACACCCGCCTGTGGCAAAAGGTGTTCGGCGAAAAGGCGTGGATCATCAACGACGACAAGCCGCTCATCCGCGTCGACCGGGAGAGACCCGTCATCTATCCCAGCCCGTGGGGCACGGGCAAACGCCCGACGCAGGGAAGCAGCGCCCCTGTTCGGGCGCTGGTGTGGCTGGAGCGCGGCGCGTCGAACGCCGCAGAGCCGGTCACGCAGCGGGAATTCTTCCCGTGGCTGTATCAGTCCTCCCTGCAGGGCGGCACGCCCGCCGAGGCGCTCGCCGTGCTGGAGCTGCAAAAAAAGCTGCTGGGCGCGGTCAGCCTGTTCAAAATGACCTGCACCCCCACCGAGGACGCGGCAGTCACCGCGTACCGCGCCGTTTTCGGCAAAGAACCGTGAGAAGTGCCGAGCGCACGATGCCTTTTTCCGCATCGTGCGCTCTTTTTGCGTTTCGGAGGAGGGCAGGACAGAAAACTACAGCCCGCAGTAAGAAAAACATCTTGACTGTCTTGCAAAACGTGCTATAATGGTATAGTATGAATTATTATGCGAAAATCTGTCTTTATATAAAAATGAAACATCAGAAAGGAAAAAAGTTATGAAGCTGAACGAAAACTTTCTCACACAGGACCTCGATGACACCCAGGTGATGGTCGCCACAGGCGACGCCGCGTTCAACGGCATCATCCGCAGCAACCAATCCGCCGCCGAGATCGTCAACCACCTCAAGGAAGAAACCACCCGCGAAGAGGTCATCGCCAAAATGTGCGCCAAATATGACGCGTCGGCTCACGACGACATCGTCGAGGACGTGGACATGGTCATCGCCACCCTGCGCCGCGTCGGTGCGCTGGACGAATGAGCTCCCCCTCACATCTGGAAGATATCCTGCACCGCGACGGCGTTTTGGTATACAAGACGCGCGGCGTCAGCATGCGCCCGCTGCTCAAGCAGGACCGCGATCTTGTCATCATCCGCCCGTTTGAGGGCAGGCTGAAAAAATACGACGTGCCGCTCTACCGCCGCAGGGGCGGCGGCTATGTGCTGCACCGCAGCATCGCGGTCAGGGATCACGACTACGTCATCCGCGGCGACAACACCTTCCGAAAGGAATACGTCCCCGACAGCCTCATCATCGGCGTGCTGACGGATTTCAAGCGCAAGGGCAGGGAGCATTCCGTCAATGAAACGGGCTACCGACTCTATGCCCGCGTCTGGAACGTCCTCTACCCTATCCGCTTTGTGCTGCACAAGGCGCGCGGCATCGCGGGGCGCATCAAGCGGAAGCTGAAAGGAAACACGGCAACATGAATGCAACGGTACAATTCATCTATCTTTGCGCGTGCGCGGTCACGGGCGCCAAAGCCGCCGCGGACAGCGTGGATTTTGACCGGGTGTGGAAGCTGTCAAAGGCGCAGAACATGACCGCGCTTGTCGCTTCCGCTCTCGAAGGCACCGCGGCTTTTCAAAATGCCGACCCCGCGGAGCAAAAGCGCTGGTCACAGGCGCTGGGCGGCAACCTTAAAAAATCCATGCTCTTTGACGCCGAACGCAAAAAGCTGCTGCGCTTCTTTGAGGCGGAGGGCATCTGGTACCTGCCGCTCAAGGGCGTCATCCTCAATCCGCTCTATCCGTGCTTCGGCACCCGCGAGTTCGCCGACAACGACATCCTCATCGACCCGTCGCGCACCAAGGATGCCAAGCACTATATGCTCACGCACGGGTTCTCCTTTCGAAGCGATGATTTTTCCGCAGACGAATATTCCAAAAAGCCCTTCTACAACTTCGAGCTGCACCGCGCACTCGTCGACGAAGGCGCGGGAAACGTGCGCTATACCGACTATTACCGCGACGTCAAGGACCGCCTGATCAAGGACGAGGGCAACGCCTGCGGCTATCATTTCAGCGACGCGGATTTTTATATCTACTTCATCTACCACGCCTTCAAGCACTACGACAACCGCGGCACGGGCTTTCGCACCCTCGCGGACGAATATGTGCTGCTGCACACCGACCGGATGAAGCTGCCGTTTCGCGAGATCGAAAAAGAGCTGACAAAGCTCGGGCTGTCGGAATTCGAGCAAAAGCTGCGCACCCTCGCGGACAGGCTCTTTACGGAGCCCGAGGCGTTGGAGAAAACCATCGGCGATCTGAGAAGCGAGCACCGCAGCCTGCTGATCGAGCTGCTCTCCTGCGGCACCTTCGGCACGATGGACAAGCTGTTCCAAAAGGAGCTCGCCGAAAACAGCGAAGATAAGTCCTTCTCGAAGACGCACTATTACCGCCGGCGGCTGTTTCCCGACATCTCGCGCTACCAATACGCGCATCCCTTCATCTACCGGCACCGTATCCTTTATCCGTTCTTTCTGCTCTACCGCACGGCGGTCTATCCCATCCGTCATAAGGAATACCTGCGGCAGGAGTACAAGGCGGTTCGAAAAAAGCAAAACAGCACAGATACCAAATAATCACACAGGAGTTCAACATGGAAAAAGAAATTGTCACTACCAGTAATCAGGACACCAGCGTCCGCGAGATCGAAGTCAATATCGCTCCCCTGCTGTCCGCTATCGTCAAAAAGCTGTGGCTGATCGCGCTGGGTGCGCTTGTGGGCGCGGCGCTGTTTTACGGCGCCACTCACATCCTGATCAAGCCCACCTACCGCTCCAGCTTCACCGCGTTCGTCAACAACCAAACGCAGACCGACTCGCAGAAAAGCTCGGTCAACAGCGCGGATCTGCAGGCATCCCGCGACCTGGTGCAGACCTATTCCCGTATCCTCACCAGCAACAACGTGCTCGACGCCTCGGCGGAATTCATCAACCTCGACATGACCTATGAGCAGCTCTCCAAGTGCGTAACCACACAGGTTGAAGATAACACGCAGGTCATCCGCGTCAATGTCACCACGACCAATCCCACCCTCTCGTTCAAGCTGGCGCAGGCGATCGCCAACACGGCGCCCACCTGTATGTCACAGATCGTCGAGGGCAGCTCGATGAAGATCGTGGACGCGCCCCGCGCGCCCCGCGGCAAGTACGGTCCCAACTATTTCAGCGCCGCCCTGCTGGGCTTCCTCGCAGGCGCGATCGCCACGCTGGTCTATGTGCTCGTGAAGTACTTCAAGGACGAATCCATCAAGAGCGAGGGCGACCTCGAGGGCAGATACAACCTGCCCGTCATCGGCGTCATTCCCAACCTCAACGAGACCAAGAGTCTGGGCTATGCGCAGAGCGACTACTACAACGAATACTACCTGCACAGCGACAGAAGCAAGAAAAAAGATAAGAACAAGAAAGGCGGCAAGGCATGAGAAAGAAAAAAGATACCAGAAGCAAGGTTTTCAACCCTGAAAAAATGCTGCTCAAATCCGACGCCTCCTTTACCATGCAGGAGTCCTTCAAGACGCTGCGCACCAACGTGACCTTTTCCCTGCCGGGCAGAAAGAACCGCTGCATCGGCGTCGTCAGCGCCAACCGCGGTGAGGGCAAGAGCACCGTTTCCGTCAACCTCGCCATCTCGCTGGCACAGATCGACAAAAAGGTCGTCATCGTCGACTGCGATATGCGTATTCCCACCGTCGCCGCGAAGCTGGATATGGAGAACCGCCCCGGTCTGAGCGACTACCTCGCCGACGAGGAGGGCTACAGCCACCTGCCCGTCATCCACAACGATGAATTCAACATCGACGTCATCCCCGCGGGCACCATTCCGCCCGACCCCACCAAGCTGATCGAATCGCCCCAGATGAGCGAGCTGCTGGAAGCGCTCAAGCTCGTCTATGACTTTATCGTCGTTGACTTCCCGCCCGTGACGGTGGTCTCCGACTCGGCGATCCTCTCCTCCGTCATCGACGGCTACCTGATCGTGGCGCTCCACGGCTCCACCGAGGTGTCGCAGATGGACGAGACCATCCGCCAGCTCAATTTTGCCAAAGCAAACGTGCTCGGCTTCGTCTATAACGCCAAGCCCGCCTCGCGCAAATCGTATAAGAAGAACTCCAAATACTATTACTATGAATACCGTTAAGCCGACGCACGAGGCGTTTGGCACATACTCCGTGCTGATGGCGGTTTACCATAAGGATGATCCCGCGTTTCTGCGCGACGCCATCGACAGCATGCTCCGGCAGACCGTGCCGCCCGCGCAGTTCGTGCTGGTGTGCGACGGTCCCCTGACGCCTGAGCTGGACGAAGTGATCGAGAGCTACGGCGACGCGCTGGATGTGCTGCGTCTGCCCGAGAACAAGGGCTTGGGCAACGCGCTGCGCTACGGGCTGGAGCGCTGCTCCTGCGAGCTGGTGGCGCGGATGGACAGCGACGACATCAGCGTCCCCGACCGCTGCGAAAAGCAGCTTGCCGCCTTTGCCGCGGACGACAGTCTCTGCGTTCTCAGCGGCGCCGTCGAGGAATTTGCCGACGACCCGGAAAAGCCCTTTGCCAAGCGGAGCGTACCGCTGACGCACGAGGAGATCCTTGCCTACTGCAAGCGCCGCAACCCGTTCAACCATCCTGCCGTGATGTTCCGGAAGCAGGCGATCCTGAACGCGGGCGGCTATAACAGCGACTTCTATCTGTTCGAGGACTATGACCTCTGGACACGGGTGCTGAGAAGCGGCGTCAAGACCGCCAACCTCAGCCAAACGCTCTTGAAGTTCCGCGCGAATGAGTTGCAGGTCAAGCGCCGCGGCGGCGTGCGCTTCGGCAGATATATGCTGGCTTACCGCCGCCATATGCGCCGGACAGGGTGGATCTCGCGCCGGGAATACCTCACCAGCGCCTACCCGCATTTTATCGTCTGCGCCATGCCGAACCGCATGCGCCGGCGCGTGTATCAGATACTCAGAAAATAACCGCGCGAAATACTGCGCAGAGGATCGCGTCTCTGCCGCGCGAAAATCCGATTTCGATAAACTATGGTCATCTTACATATTGCCAGAATGCCGGCTGACACATGCAGCGGCGTGCGCTGTGCGGTGCCCGGTCATGTGCGGGCGCAAAAGCGCTTTGCCGACACGGCGCTGTGGAATTTGGGCGAACGGGTCGATTTGGACGGGCTTTCGCCTGTTTTTGACGCAGAGAGCCTTGACACACTGCCCATGCCCTACCGCCGCCCCGACGCAGCGGTGTTCCACGAAATCTATATTCCCCGCTTCCCCGCCATCGCCAAGCAGCTGCGCAAGTCGGGGATCCCTTATTTCATTGTCCCCCACGGCAGTCTCCGGCGCGGCGCGCAACAGCACAGCCGGCTGAAAAAGACCGCCGCCAACCTGTTGCTGTTTCGCAGCTTCTGCGACCGCGCGGCGGGCATTCAATGCCTGACCGAACAGGAAAAACGCGAGAGCGTCATGGGAAAGCGGCTTTTTGTCGCGCCCAACGGCGTCGACCCGCAGCCGCAGACCAAGCGGCGCTTTCATTCCGACTCCACACGATTTATCTATGTGGGCAGGCTCGACTCTCATGTCAAGGGGCTTGACCGGATGCTAAAGGCGTTCGCCGCCGAAAAAGCGTTCCTGCTGGAAAAAGGCTGCACCCTCGACCTCTACGGTCCCGCCGAGGAACGGGGCGTCTCCCGCGCCGACGAGGTGCGCGCGCTGATCGCCGAAACGGGCACCGAGGCGCTCGTCACCCTGCATCCCGCCGTCTACGGCGAGGAAAAGCGGCGCGTGCTGCTGGACGCGGATGTGTTCATCCAGACCTCGCGCACCGAGGGCATGCCGCTGGGCGTGCTGGAGGCGCTGTCCTACGGGCTGCCCTGTCTGCTGACCGAGGGCACCTCCCTTGCCCAAGCCGTCTCCGACACCGGGGCGGGCAGGAACGCGGGCAGCACGGTCGACGGTATCGCCGAGGCGCTGGCGCAATTCGTCCGCGACCGTGACCGCCTGCCGCAGCTTTCGGCAAACGCCCTCGCCCTCAGCCAAGCCTACAGCTGGGACGCCGCCGCGCGCCGGGCGATCGACGCCTACCGCGCTCTCCTGTCAAACGGAAGCTAGCGCAGCGCGGTATCTGTTTCCCGATCACTTCGACTCCCATTTACACGAAAAGGAGCGTTTTCCTTGAAGCAACTCAAAATCAACACCCTGCAGCTCTCACGATACCTGTTCGTGGCGTTTCTGGCGCTGATCTTCCTTGCCAAAATGGTGCAGATCGAGCTGCTCATGTATGTCAGTATCGTCTGCGGCGCCGCGTGCCTTTGCCTGAGCGACGACAGCGGCCGCGTCGGGATCTGTTTGCTGCTGCTGCCGAATATCCGCATGTTCGACGGTCTGCACGTCAAGTTTCTTGTCAACATCCTGCTGGTGCTGCCCGTTGCCGCTTACATCATCGAACACCGCCGCGTCAACTTTATTGCGCTGTCTCATGTTTTGATGCTGTGGGCGTGGGACACGAGCCACCTGCTTTTTTTCAACCAGCTAACGCGCATCCTGCCGAATTTCAGCACCATCATCATCCTCTACTATGTGGAATGCGTGCTGACCGACCGCAACACGGTCTTGGATTTTAATGACATCGCCCGCAAGTTTTCCTTCGGCTGTATCTATTCCGCGGTCGTCAGCTGGATGAACCTCGCTGTTCACATCTCCTCCGCCTACGCGTGGAACCAAATCAACGCGTGGCGGCTGTACGGCTATGCGGGCGACCCCAACTACTTCGCGCTTTATATCGGCATGTCGCTGTCGATGATGCTGCTCATCCGGGGCGGCTCCCGCAAGCGCGACTATGTCTATGTCATCCTGCTGATTTTGCTGGCGCTGCTGACCGCCTCGAAGATGTCGCTGGGCATTTTGCTGTTCATCCTGATTTTCTTTGCCGGCAAAGCACTCTACAGCTTTCTTGCACAGCGCAACAAATTCCTGCGCCGCATGACGCTGATCGGAATCGGCGCGGCGCTGGTGTTCAGCAACCAGATCATCGATCTTATCAACCGAACCCTGATCCGCCTGCAGGAATACAAGGGCGACGTCGTTACGGTGGACACCATCACCTCCAACCGTTTTGCCACCAATTTGTACTATTCGACTGCGCTGATCGAAAATCCGGCTCTGCTGATTCTCGGCTACGGTATGCAATACAACGAATTGGATTATTTTCAGAAAATACAAATGGTTTCACATAATACCTTCCTCGACCTGATCCTCTCTTGGGGATTGGTCGGTGTGGCGATGATAACCATCATCCTGTTCACCATCATCCGCCAAATGAACCGCAACCGCCGCGAAAAGCTGAATCTGAATCATTTCTTCCCCCTCATCATCTGCATGTTGAGCTTTTTGGCGCTGAGCTGTCTGAGTTCAACCATGTTTTGGTGGGTCGTATGCGCGGCGCTGCTGCCGCTGAAAGGATTGGAAAATGAAGCTTCCGCTCATTACCGTGATCGTACCGGTATACAACGTCGAAAAGTACATCTCAAAGTGCGTCGCGTCGCTCATTGAGCAGACCTATCCCAATTTTGAGATCATCCTCGTCGATGACGGCTCGCCCGACGGCTGCCCCGCCGTCTGCGACCGCTTCGCTTCACAATATGACAACATCCGCGTGATCCATCAGGAGAACCGCGGGCTCTCCGCCGCACGCAACGCGGGCATCGACGCCGCACGCGGTGAGCTGCTGAGCTTTGTCGACAGCGACGACTTTGTCGAGCCGGTGATGCTGGAGCGCCTGTATGAGCTGATGGATCAAACCGGCACCCAAATCGCCTCCTCCGGTATCGCCGTCGGTGAGCGAATAGACGGGGTGTTTTCCGCAGAGCAGGCACTGCGCTGCTTTATGCGGGAGCTGACCAATCTCACTACCTGCGCATGGGGCAAGCTGTACCGTGCCGCGCTCTTTGAGGACATCCGCTTTCCCGAAGGGCTGATCTTTGAGGACTTTGCCACCATCCCGCTGTTGGTCGACCGGGCAGGGAGCATCGCGCACACGGGCGACATTCTCTACCATTACCGCGACGACAACAGTGAAAGCATCACCCACGCGCGCTTTTCCCCCAAGCTGATGGACTACTTCACGGTCGCCGAAGGCGTGGACACGTTTTTGCGCGAGCGTTATCCCGAGCTGCTTCGGGACGCGAAAAATCGCCGCACCCGCTGCGCTGTCTCCTTTTTCCGCCGCTATGCCGAAGCGGGCACAACCGACAAGGCGATCGGCAGGGCGCTGGTGCGCACGACGCGCAGGGGGATCCTCCCCTATCTGTTCAGCGGGTACAACCCGAAAAGCAAGGCGTTCGGACTGTTGATGTCCGTCTGTCCGCCGTTTGCCGCGGCGCTCTTTCGGCGGGCGTAACAAGCCGCACGCCGCAACGGAGCCGCAAACCCGCCCCATCAACCTTGACCGAAAGATGAGAAGGAACCCTTATGTTTGCTAAACTGAAAACGAAATACACCTCCATGCCGGTTCAGGTGCGGGCGTCTCTTTGGTTTTTGATCTGCAACTTTACGCAAAAGGCGGTCTCGGTCATCTCCACGCCGATCTTCACCCGCCTGCTCAGCACCGATCAATACGGCGAATACAATGTCTTTCAGTCGTGGATGGGCATTATCACCGTCATCATCACCCTCAGCCTGAGCTTTGGCTTCTTTTTGCAGGGCATGGTCAAATTTGAGAGCAACAACAAGGTCTTTGCCTCCGCCATGCAGGGCATCAACCTGACCATGTGCACCGTTTGGACGGTCATTTATTTTCTTTTCCACCGGTTCTTCAACCAATTGCTGGGACTGAACACGATCCAGATGACCTTTATGCTGCTGCTGATTTGGAGCACGGCGTCATACGGCTTCTGGTCGACCGAGCAGCGCGTCAACAATAAGTACCGCCTGTTGGTGGGCATCACCCTGCTCGTGATGTTTGCCCAGCCCGCGCTCGGCATCCTGCTGGTGGTGCTCGCCGAGGACGCCCAAAAGGCGACCGCGCGGATCCTCGCGATGGTGATCGTCAACCTCGCTGCATATACCTGGATGTTCGTCATCCAGATGAAGCGCGGCAAAACCTTCTTCTCCAAGGAATACTGGCTCTACGCCCTGAAATTCAACCTTCCCCTGCTGCCGCATTACCTGTCGCAGACCGTGCTCTACGGCGCCGACCGCATCATGATCCAGCGGTTTTTCGGCGAGAGCAAGACGGGCATCTACAGCCTCGCCTATTCGGTCGCGGTGATCATGACCATGTTCAGCAACGGTCTCAACCAGACCCTCGGACCGTGGATATACCGCAAGATCAAGGAGCGGCGGGCACAGGAGATCGCCAGCGTGGAGTATATCGCGCTGCTGATCGTCGGCGCGGCGAACCTCGTATTGATCATGCTCGCGCCGGAAGCGATCGCCGTCTTTGCACCGCCCGAATACTATGAAGCGATCTGGATCGTGCCGCCCGTGGCGCTCGGCACCTTCTTCATGTTCATGTACGACACGTTCGCGGCGTTCCAGTTCTACTTTGAAAAGACGTGGTTCATCATGACGGCGAGCGTGATGGGCGCCGTTATG
>CACZWQ010000027.1 GCA_902784855.1 uncultured Ruminococcus sp.
TCTGCGTTTGCCTGTTTCGTATCATATAAACATGTATGCCATATCGTACACCCCGGCGACAGGATCGTCGAGCGCCTGTCCGCTGTCCTGCGGTGTGCGTTCCTGCACCGTCGCGGGCGGGGTCATGTGTTTTTTCTCATCGAGTTTCTTTGCCGCAGCTGCGGCAGTCACGGTCGCGGCAGTCGCCGCGAGCAAGCAAAGCTTCAAAATCATGTTGTCACCTCTTCCTTTCCACGCATTTTTCCTCTGTCTTGCTGTCAGTCGGCGGTGATGAAGGTCCTGCCGGTCACCTTGCCGGTCACGTTGAGATAATCGTCGACCGTGAAGCGGACGGGCACATTGTTCCATCTGCCGTCGTCTCTCAGGGTCTTTAAGACGGCGTTGGTCACGCCCGGCTCGTTGCCGGCGGCGATGAAGGTGCAGCGCTGGGTGCAGTAGTCAAAATCGCAGGAGATCAGGGCGTTGTAGCTGTCTGCGCTGTAGGTCCAGTTCCATCCCCTGAGATCCATGCGGCAGCGCTTGCCGTAGGAAGCGGAGACGGAGGCGGCGGTGTCGACAGTCGCGGCGGAGGCGCCGACGGTGGTGACAGCGGCGGCGGCGGAGAAGGCGCAGACGGCGGCGAGTACGGTTCCGATGATTCTGTTTCTGATATTCTTTTTCATTTTTTATTTCCCCTTTTTTGTTATCTTGATTATTTTCAGTCGCTGTTGTTTTGACTGTGGCTATATTGTAGCAGACAGACTGAGACAAGAATAGGACAAAAATCAGGGGTTTTTAAAAAAATTTAAAATCTTTTTAAAAACGGGCTGCCGCGTGTGCGGCAGCCCGTTTCATGTCAGCATCAATCCTTCTCGCTGTCCTTCTTGGAGAAGGGGCAGGATTCGGGAGCTTCCGGCATTTCGCCGTCTGTCAGGGACGCGGCGATCGCGTCGCGGTGCAGATACAGCATGATCAAGGACGCGCCGGTGATCAGTCCCAGCAGGAAACCGAAAACATTTTTCATTGTCAAACCTCCGTCGGTCGGATATCAAAGCAGCTCTCTCAAACGGAGAGAGCTGCGCTTGTGTGTAAACGGATGTGCTTATGCCCAGTTGAGGGTGTCGCTGTAGACGTTGATGTAGTCCTGCGCGGAACGCTCCCAGCTGTTGTCGCTCATCATCGCACGCCACATCAGCTGATGCCAGCCGGTGTTGTCCTGGATGCCCCAGAGCGCGCGGCGGACAGCATGCTGCATGTCGGCGGTGTAGTAGTTCTTGAAGGTGAAGCCGTTGCCGTAGTTGTCGGCGGAATCGAATACGGAGTCCTTCAGACCGCCGTCCTCGCGGACGACGGGGATGGTGCCGTAGCGGAGCGCGATCATCTGAGACAGACCGCAGGGCTCCTGCGCGGAGGGCATGAGGAAGATATCCGCGCCCGCGTAGATCTTACGCGCCAGCTCGGGAACGAAGCCGTGGCAGAAGATGAGTCTGCCGGGGTACTTCGCCTGCATGTGGTTGAAGAAGTCCTCGTATTCCTTGTCGCCCGAGCCGAGGATGACGAACTGCATGTTCTCGGTGTTCATCAGCTCTTCCAAGCCCATGCGAACGAGGTCGAGACCCTTGTGGGATACCAGACGGGTGACCATGGCGACCAGCGGGATGCTCCAGTTGACCTCGAGGGTGAGTCTTTCCTGCAGACGGCGCTTGTTTTCGCCCTTGCCGCTCATATCCTCTTTGGTGTAGTTGCAGTAGATCTGGTAGTCGGTCGCGGGATCGTAGCTGGCGAGGTCGATGCCGTTCTTGATGCCGCAGAGCTTGTAGTGACGCAGGTTCAGCTCGTCATGCAGACCCCAGCTGTACCACGGGTCTTTGATCTCAGCCGCGTAGCTCGGAGAAACCGTGGAAACGCGGGTGGAGGTCTCGATGGCGCCCTTCATCATGTTGAGCTTGCCGTTCATCTCCAGAATGCCGCACTCGCTGGCGGGAATGCCGACACACTCGGTGTTGACTTCCCAGCCGTACTCGCCCTGATACTGGATGTTATGGATGGTGAACAGGCTCTTAATGTTGTAGTACCAAGGTCTGTGCGAATAGAACAGATAGTAATAAACGGGAACGAGCGCTGTCTGCCAGTCGTTGGTGTGGATGATATCGGGATGGAAATCGATATAGGGCAGCATCTCCAGAATGGCGCGCGAGAAGAACGCAAAGCGCTCTGCGTCGTCATAGTGGCCGTAGAGGGTGCCGCGCTTGAAGTAATATTCGTTGTCGATGAAATAATAGGTGCAGTCATTCCAACGCGCCCAGAACAAGCCGCAGTACTGGTGTCTCCACGCAACGGGAACGGTGAAGTTGGTGATGAAGTTCATCTGATTCTTCAGATCCTGCGGGATGGTGCCGTAGAGCGGCACGACAATGCGGCAATCCTGACCCTTTCTGCACAGGGTATGCGGAAGGCTGCCCGCAACGTCGGCAAGGCCGCCGCTGCCGCAGAAGGGATTCGCCTCGGACGCACAATAAAGTATTCTCATGGGTTTTTCCTCCTATATAAATAGAATAAGTATAGACAAGATGGGTCACGGACTCGCTTGCACTGCCAACCGCGGCGCGCGGGGCAAATCAAACCACTGATTTCTTCGCGATGTAGATCGGATAGGATTCAAAGCCCATCAGTGCGCGGTCGTCCTTGATGGTGACGTCCTTGTCGATGATGACATAGTTGAGGTTGGTGTTCTTGCCGATCTTGGTGTCCTGCATGACGATGCAGTTGCTCAGCTTGGCACCCTCACCGACATAAACGCCCTTGGAAATGACGCAGTTCTCGACCTCGCCGTCGATCACGCAGCCCTGCGCGATGATGGAGTTCTTCACGCGGCTGTTCAGACCGTACTTGGAGGGAGCGTCGTCGCGCACCTTGGTATAGATGGGGTGCTTGGGATTGAACAGCTCGTCGCGGACTTCCTTCTTCATCAGATCCATGTTGAAGTCAAAGTAGGAGTTGATGGAGCTGATCGTCGCGGTATAGCCGCTGTTTTCGAAGGCATAGACGTTGTAGCGGGATACCATATCCTGCAGCAGACGCTTGAAGTCGAGCTGATTGAGGCTGAGCGCCTTGCGGATCTCTTCCATCAGCAGCTCTTTTCTCAGCAGGATCGAGCCGAACACCTGATTGACGACCTCCTTGGTCGCGCTGGGCTTGACGAAGAACTGCTGTACCCTGCCGTTCTCGTCGACATCGACGGTCACGGGACGGTCGTAGCCCGCGGGCACCACGCCGGTCTTGTAGACGACGGTGATGTCGGCGTTGCTCTTGGAATGGAAATCGAACAGATCGGTGTAATCGAAATTGGTGATGATGTTGCCGGGTGACAGCATCACATAATCCTCACGGCAGTTTTCCAGATAGCCGTGCATGTTGTAGATGGTCTCCACATAGCTGCCGAAGGACTTGCCGCCGTAGGGGGTCAGCAGGGTCAGGCTGCTTCTTCTCTTGGAGAGGTCGTAGGCGCTGCCGGAGCCGACGTGGTCTGTCAGCGAAAGGAAGTTGCTCTTGGCGATGATGCCTACGTTGTTGATGCCCGCGTTGGTCATGTTGGAGAGCGTGAAGTCGATGACGCGGTATTTGCCGCCGACGGGAATGCTCGCTGTTGTGCGGGATGCGGCAAGCTCGGGAATCTTTTCGTCGAGCGTGCCTGCAAAGATAAAGCCTAATACTTCGTTACTTCTCATTTACCCGACACCTCCGTATCACTGTCAATCATTTCTTTCGCTTTGATGAAAGCGCCGTCCGCGATATGGGTGTTCTCGCCGATGACGGCAATACCCCAGTTGTCGCGGTCCTCAACCTCTTCGGGACGCTGACCGACCTTGGCGTTCTTGCCGATGACGGTGTTCTCGGCGACGATGGCGAACTGCACGGTCGCGCCGTCCTCGATCACAGCACCGGGCATGATGATGGAGGAGTTGATGGTCGCGCCCTTGCCGACGGTGACGCCCGAGAAGAGGATGGAGAATTCCAGATTGCCCTCAACCTCGCAGCCGTCCGCGATCAGGGAGTTCTGGATGTTGGCGTCGGGAGAGACATAGTGGGGCGGCATCATGGGATTGCGCGAATAGATGTCCTTGAGGTCGAGCGTGACCTTGGGGTCGAGCAGATCCATGTTGGCTTCCCAAAGGCTGTCGATGGTGCCGACGTCCTTCCAGTAGCCCTCGAAGGGATAGGCGAACATGCGCTCGCCCGCGTTCAGCATGGCGGGCAGGACGTCCTTGCCGAAGTCATGGCTGCTGCCTTCCTTCGCGTCGTCCTCGGTGAGATACCGGCGCAGCTCTTTCCAGCTGAAGATGTAGATGCCCATGGAAGCGTTGGTGCTCTTGGGATGGGCGGGCTTTTCGTCGAATTCGTAGATCTCGCCGTCCTCATAGGTGTTGAGGATACCGAAGCGGGATGCCTCGGACAGCGGAACGTCGATGACCGCGATGGTGCAGGCGGCGTTCTTTTCCTTGTGATATTCGAGCATCTTGTTGTAATCCATCTTGTAGATGTGGTCGCCCGAGAGGATCACGACATAGTCGGGGTCATAGCGCTCGATGTAGTTGATATTCTGGAAAATCGCGTTTGCGGTGCCCGAATACCAGTCGGCACCTTTGATCGCCTGATAGGGGCTGAGGCAGTTGACGCCAGAGTGCATTCCGTCCAGATCCCAAGGTTGACCGTTTCCGATGTACTCGTTGAGAATCAGGGGCTGATACTGGGTGAGGATACCGACAGCCTCAATGCCCGAATTGACGCAGTTTGAGAGCGGGAAGTCGATGATGCGGTACTTGCCGCCGAAGGGAACGGCAGGCTTGGCGAGCTTTTTGGTCAGCACGCCCAGTCTGGAGCCCTGTCCGCCTGCAAGCAGCATTGCTACTACTTCCTGTTTTGGGAACATTTGCATGCAAAAACCTCCGTTTTCTTATTTATAGTTTCAATTGTTTCCAATATTGTTGGCTTTGGGATGGAGAATGGCTTTTCACAAACTATTCTCCGCACATTTTAAGTAAATGACGCTCATCGGCGGCAGCGTCAGGGAAATGCCCTGGTTGCAGCCGTGGATCTTCATGGGAACGGGGCGGATCTCGCTGCCGTTATCCACGCCCGAGCCGCCGTATGCCGCGCGGTCGGAGCTGAACACCTCGGCGTAGACGCTGTTTTTGGACACGCCGATAAAGTATTTATGGTGCTGGATGGGGCGGAAATTGCAGACGGCGATGATCTCATTGTCATCCTCGTCGGTGCGCTTGAAGGCGATGACCGAGTTGGTGTAATCATCGTGGTGGATCCAGTCGAAGCCCTTCCAGCTGGTATCGCGCTCGTAGAACGGGCGGTTATCGAGATAGAATTGGTTCAGCTCACGGAAGAAGCATTGCAGCTGGCGGTGCTTTTCCTCCTCAAGCAGGTTCCAGAAAATGGGGATCTGATAATCCCACTCGATGATCTGACCCGATTCGGTGCCCATAAAGAGCAGCTTTTTGCCCGGATGGGCATACATATAGGTGATAAACGCCCTCAGATCGGCAAATTTGTCGTTTTTGTTGCCCGGCATGCGGGACAGCAGCGTTCCCTTGCCCTTGGATACCTCGTCGTGCGAGAGGGGCAGCAGGAAGTGCTCGGAGAAGGCGTAGAAGAAGCTGTAGGTAAGGTTGTCGTGATTGAACGGGCGCCACTGGGGGTCGAGCGTCATGTAGTTGAGCATGTCGTTCATCCAGCCGCGGTTCCATTTGTAGTCGAAGCCCATGCCGCCCTCTTCGATCTTATGGGTGATCTTTGACCAAGAGGTGTTCTCCTCGGCGAACATCAGGACATGAGGGTGATGCAGATGGACGGCGGTGTTCAGGCGCTTGACGAACTCGATCGCCTCGAGGTTTTCCTTGCCGCCGAACTTGTTGGGCTCCCACTCCCCCGCCGCCTTGCCGTAATCGAGGTAGAGCATAGAGGAAAGCGAGCCGACGCGCATGCCGTCGAGGTGGAACAGGTCGAACCAGAAGTTGGCGCAGGATACCAGAAAGCTGAGCACCTCGGGGCGCTCGAAATTGAAGAGGCAGGTGTTCCAGGAGGGGCGCTCACCGCGCTTGGGGTTCTCGTCCTCAAAGAGCGCCGTGCCGTCGAACCGGGCGAGGGCAAAGCCGTCCTTGGGGAAGTTGGAGGGCACCCAGTCCACGATCACGCCGATGCCCGCCTGATGGAACCTGTCCACCAGATACATGAAGTCCTTGGGCTCGCCGTAGCGCGAGGTCGCGGCAAAGTAGCCCGTCGTCTGATAGCCCCAGCTTCCGTCGTAGGGATATTCCATCACGGGCATGAGCTGTACATGGGTGTAGCGCATGTCGACGACATAGTCGACCAGCTCGTCGGCGAATTGGCGGTAGCTGTAAAAGCTGCCGTCGGGATTGCGCTTCCACGAGCCGAGGTGCACCTCGTAAATATTCATCGGGCGCGTCAGGGTATCGGTTTGACCGCGTCTCTCCAGCCATGCGCCGTCATTCCACCGATAGCCGTCCAGATCGTAGATGATGGATTCGGTGTCGGGGCGCATCTGCGCATAGAATGCAAAGGGGTCGGATTTGAGGATACGGCGGAACGCGGGCGTCTCGATGCAGAATTGATAGCGCTGTCCGGGAGAAGCGTTCTCGACAAAGCACTCCCATGCGCCGCCGTCGCACTTGGTCATAAAATCGGCATCCCGGTCGCGGTCGTTGAAGTCGCCCGTCACGGATACACTGATCGCGTTCGGCGCCCAAACGCGGAACATCACGCCCTGTTTGCCGTCACGTTCTTCGGGATGCGCGCCGAAGTAGTCAAAAGCGCGCACACTGTCGCCGTCACAAAAGCGCGCGATCTCGCTGCGCCCGTCGTTTAAGCTGTAATTCATCTCTTCAACTCCTTACGCGAAGGGAAAATGCAGGAAAAACCACAATTAGCCTATCTTATAGCTTACTACTATATATCATACCAAAATAATCTGTGAATTTCAAGCAAATTCGAAAATTTCCGAACGAATATTTCGTGTATTTTTTATAAAAGATGAACAAAATCCGCAGCTAATACGCCGAAAGACGTCCCGCAAACGCTTTTGCAGGCTTTCAAAAGGCGGCGCTGCCCTGCCGAACGGAGCGTGTCGGACGTTCACGCCGCAGCCGAAAAAACAGAGCGCGCCTCACCTAAGAGGCGCGCTTTTGTTGCATGTGATTTCGTTTTGTTGCTTACAGCTCTGCGAAATACTTGATGGTTCTGACCATCTGGCTGGTGTAGGAGTTCTCGTTGTCGTACCAGGAAACGACCTGAACCTCATAGAGGTCGTCGGCAACCTTGGAGACCATGGTCTGGGTCGCATCGAACAGGGAGCCGTATCTCATACCGATAACGTCGGAAGAAACAATGGGATCCTCGTTGTAGCCGAAGGAATCGGAAGCAGCCGCCTTCATCGCAGCGTTGATGCCCTCTACGGTGACATCGGTGCCCTTGACAACAGCGGTGAGGATGGTGGTGGAGCCGGTGGGAACCGGTACACGCTGAGCGGAGCCGATGAGCTTGCCGTCGAGCTCGGGGATGACCAGACCGATCGCCTTGGCAGCGCCGGTGGAGTTGGGAACGATGTTGGCAGCGCCCGCTCTTGCTCTTCTGAAGTCGCCCTTTCTGTGAGGACCGTCGAGGATCATCTGATCGCCGGTGTAGGCGTGGATGGTGCTCATGATGCCGCTCTGGATGGGAGCATACTTGTTGAGGGTATCAGCCATGGGTGCAAGGCAGTTGGTGGTGCAGGAAGCAGCGGAGATGATGGTATCTTCCGCAGTGAGGATGTTTTCGTTCACGCTGAACACAACGGTGGGAAGATCTTTGCCCGCGGGAGCAGAGATAACGACCTTCTTCGCGCCGGCGTCAATGTGAGCCTGGCTCTTAGCCTTGGAGCAGTAGAAGCCTGTGCACTCGAGAACAACGTCAACACCCAATTCACCCCAGGGAAGCTCAGCCGCGTTGGGCTTTGCATAGATGGTGATCTCCTTGCCGTCAACGATGATGGAGTTCTCGCCTGCCTCTACGGTGTGCAGGTTCTCGCCGATGGTGCCGCAATAGCCCTTCTGAGCGGTGTCATACTTGAGCAGGTTTGCGAGCATCTTGGGATTGGTAAGGTCGTTGATCGCGACAACCTCATAGCCCTCTGCGCCGAACATCTGGCGGAATGCAAGACGTCCGATACGGCCAAAGCCGTTGATTGCAACTTTTACTGACATAATAATTCCTCCTAAATTTTTAAGGTACTTCTATTATATTACATTTTTTGGATTTCTTCAATAGTTTTGCGGTAAATAAACCGAGGATTTTGAAAAAATTTCCCACTGAGCTTCCAAAATCGCGCACAAATGAGAAGAATCCCGCAATTCGCCGCGTGCAGTCCGGAGAAGCGAACGCTTTTTTTCACAAAACCGTCAAAAACTTATTGACATATTCTTGTTTTTATTATAAAATTACATTAGACTCCATACCTATGGGGTTTGCAAGGGCGCGACTGTTGAATGCTTGCGTTCAACATGCCGCAGTTTGCTTTTTTTAATCAGACTCTTTCGGGAGCCGTTATATATAGATATTATTTTTTATCCATTATTTGCATCTTTTACCATAAAATAATATTGTATATGAAAATTGAATATCATGTAACGGCACCCTAAAGTTATTTGATTGGATGTTTAGGTTAATTATCAAAAACAAGGAGGTGTCAGGGAGATGAACGCAGTCGTTTTGATTATCAGCATCGTTGTCGCGCTGATCATCGGCGGAGCAATCGGCGTTTTCATCGGCTTTACGGTGAGAAAGAACACCGCGGAGAAGGAAATCGGCAGTGCCGAGGAGGAAGCCAGACGCATTGTTGCCGACGCGATCAAGAACGGAGAGGCGAAGAAAAAGGAGCTTGTCCTTGAGGGTAAAGAAGAGGTTCACCGTTTCCGCAACGAAAGCGAGAAGGAGATCGCAGACCGCCGCCGCGAGGTGCAGCGTCAGGAGCGCCGCATCCAGCAGAAGGAAGAAACGCTCGACCGCAAGCTCGACAACGTAGAGAAAAAAGAGGATCGCGTCTCGAAGAAGATCAAAGAGGCGGATGCCAAGCTGGAAGAAATCGAAACCATCAAGAAAAGCCAGTTCGAGATGCTCGAAAAGATTTCGGGCTACACCGCAGAACAGGCGAAAAACTACTTACTCTCCCAATTGGAAGACGAGCTGACACACGAAAAGTCCGTGAAGATCATGGAGTATCAGGAGCAGCTCAAAGAAGAAGCAGACGAAAAAGCAAGAAACATCATATCCCTTTCCATTCAGAAGCTTGCCGCCGAACAGGTGGCGGAGGCGACCATATCCGTGGTACCGCTTCCCAATGACGAAATGAAAGGACGCATCATCGGCAGAGAGGGCCGCAACATCAGGGCGATCGAGACGCTGACAGGCGTCGACCTGATCATTGACGATACACCCGAGGCGATCACACTGTCCTGCTTCGAGCCCGTGCGGCGCGAAGTGGCGCGGATCGCGCTGGAGCGGCTGATCTCCGACGGCCGTATCCATCCCGCCAGAATCGAAGAAACCATCGAAAAGGCGCGCCGCGAGGTGGAATCCACCATCAAACGCGAAGGCGAACGCGCCGTGCTCGAGCTGGGTATCCACAACATCCATCCCGAGCTTGTCAAGCTGCTGGGCAGACTGCGCTACCGCACCAGCTACGGTCAGAACGTGCTCAACCACTCCATCGAGGTCGCCTACCTCGCGGGCATGATGGCGAGCGAGCTGGGACTCGACCCCACGCTGGCAAAGCGCGCCGGTCTGCTGCATGACATCGGCAAATCCATTGACCACGAGGTCGAGGGCACCCACATCCAGATCGGTGTGGACCTCGCCAGAAAATATAAGGAGAGCGACGCGGTCATCCACGCGATCCATGCACACCACGGCGACGTCGAGGCAAAAACCATCGTCGCGATCCTCGTGCAGGCAGCCGATGCGCTGTCAGCCGCCAGACCCGGCGCAAGACGGGAGAACGTCGAGAACTACATCAAGCGTCTGCAAAAGCTCGAGGAGGTCGCTTCCTCGTTCAACGGTGTGGACAACTGCTATGCCATCCAGGCGGGCCGCGAGGTGCGCGTGATGGTCAAGCCCGAGGTAGTCAACGACGAGCGCATGATCCCGCTTGCCAGAGAGATCTGCAAGAAGATCGAGGAGGAGCTGGAGTATCCGGGTCAGATCAAGGTCAACATCATCCGCGAAAGCCGCGCGGCGGAATTCGCAAAATAATTTATCGGACGCTTTCCCGACCGACACAAAAAGCAACAGGTATCGCACAGCTTGTGCGATACCTGTTTTTGGTTACCCTTATTCGATTTTGCCGCTCTTGGGCACATACAAGACGACCTGTCCGCTTTTCAGGGATTTTTGCACATCGATGATCCGCTGATTGGACGAGCCGCGGAATTGCAGGGCGATGCTGTACAGCTCCTGCACGAACTCGCCGTCGACGAGTATATCGATGTATGAGAGCATTTCGTCGGTGTGCTCACACCGCGCGCGGCTCTCCCCCAACAGCTCTGTGTCGAACAAATATCCCGTGTAGCACCAGATGTTCTTCTCGGGAAAAGCCGCCTTCACGCGGCGCAGAAACGGCAGCAGCACCGCCTGATTCTGCGGCTCAAACGGCTCGCCGCCCAGCAGCGACAGCCCGTTGATATAATCGGGCGCCAGCTCTTGCAGCAGCATTTCCTCAGTCTCCTCGGTAAAGGGCTGCCCGAAATGAAAGTCCCACGTCTCGCGGTTGAAGCAGTTGTGACAGTGGTGCGTACAGCCCGAAACAAACAGCGAGACGCGCACGCCCTCGCCGTTGGCAATATCAAAATTCTTGATCTCTCCGTAATACATCTTTCTCACCGTCGGATAGCAAGAGGAAAGGATCGCCGTTGCCGGAAGCCTTTCCTCTCATTTCATGATATGATTCTTTACAGATGGAGCACACGCTCTTGGATCTCCTGCGTTCTGCCCTGGTTCCAGAACTGGGTGCCGATATAGCCGCAGGTCCTGCGCGCGACGTTCATCTTGCTCTGGTCGCGGTTATGGCAGTTGGGGCACTCCCACAGCAGCTTGCCGTCCTCCTCGACGATCCGGATCTCGCCGTCCCAGCCGCACACCTGCCAGAAGTCGCTCTTGGTGTTCAGCTCGGCGTACATGATGTTCTCGTAGATGAACTTCATGACCTGCAGCACGGCAGGCAGGTTCTGCTGCATATCGGGCACCTCGACGTAGCTGATCGCGCCGCCCGGCGACAATGCCTGGAACTCGCTTTCGAGCTTGAGCTTGTCGAAGGCGCTGATGTGCTCGGTGACGTGCACGTGGTAGCTGTTGGTGATATAGTTGCGGTCGGTCACGCCCTTGATGATGCCGAAGCGCTTTTGCAGGCACTTGGCGAATTTATAGGTGGTGCTCTCCAGCGGGGTGCCGTAAATGCTGTAGTCGATGTTCTCCGCCTTTTTCCACTTCATGCAGTAGGCGTTGAGCTTCTTCATGATCTCGATACCCAGCTCCTTGCCCTCGTCCTCGGTCAGCTTCTTGCCGATCAGGCTGTAGACGCACTCCCACAGTCCCGCGTAGCCCAGCGAGATCGTGGAATAGCCGCCGTAGAGCAGGCGGTCGATGGTCTCGCCCTTTTTGAGACGCGCCAGCGCGCCGTACTGCCAGAGGATGGGCGCCGCGTCGGAGAGGGTGCCCTTGAGACGCTCATGGCGCGCCTGCAGGGCGCGGTGGCAAAGCTCCATGCGCTCGTCGAAAATCTGCCAGAATTTCGTTAAGTCGCGGTTGGCGGAAAGACCGATGTCGACCAGGTTGACGGTGACGACGCCCTGGTTGAAGCGGCCGTAGTACTTATGCTTGCCGGGCACATAGTTGCCCGCGTTGGCGATATTGCCCACGCCCGCGTCGGTGAAGCGGTCGGGCGTCAGGAAGCTGCGGCAGCCCATGCAGGTGTAGACGTCGCCCTTGAGCTCCAGCATGACCTTCTCGGAGATATAGTCGGGCACCATGCGCTTTGCGGTGCACTTGGCGGCGAGCTCGGTGAGATACCAATACTTGCTGTCCTCGTGGACGTTGTCCTCCTCGAGCACATAGATCAGCTTGGGGAACGCCGGGGTGATCCACACGCCCGCCTCGTTCTTGACGCCGATATAGCGCTGCTTGAGGGTCTCCTCGATGATCATGGCAAGGTCAGCCTTCTGCTGCTCGTTCTCCGCCTCGTTGAGGTACATATAGACGGTGACGAACGGCGCCTGACCGTTGGTGGTCAGCAGGGTGACGACCTGATACTGGATGGTCTGCACGCCGCGGTTGACCTCCTTGCGGAGACGGTCCTCGACGATCTTGTTGAGCTTCTCCTCGTCCGCCGTGATGCCCAGCTCCGCGATCTCGGCGAGGGTCTCCTTGCGGATCTTCTCGCGGGAGATCTGCACAAAGGGCGCCAGATGGGTCAGGCTGATGCTCTGACCGCCGTACTGGTTACTCGCGACCTGCGCGATGATCTGAGTGGCGATATTGCAGGCGGTGGAAAAGCTGTGGGGCTTCTCGATCAGGGTGTCGCTGATGACGGTGCCGTTTTGCAGCATATCCTCTAAGTTGACGAGGTCACAGTTGTGCATATGCTGGGCAAAATAATCGGAGTCGTGGAAATGGATGAGACCCTGCTTGTCAGCCTCCACGATATCGGGAGAGAGCAGCATCCTGCGGGTCAGGTCGCGGCTGACCTCGCCCGCCATGTAGTCGCGCTGCACGCTGTTGACGGTGGGGTTCTTGTTGGAATTCTCCTGCTTGACCTCCTCGTTGTTGCACTCGATCAGCGAGAGGATGCGGTTGTCGGTGGTATTCGCCTTGCGGATCAGGGAGCGATTGTAGCGGTAGCGCACATAGCGGCGGGCAAGCTCAAAGGCGCCCTTCGCCATCAGCTGATCCTCGACCATGTCCTGGATCTCCTCAACGGAGACGGCGCGCTTCATCTTGTTGCACTTATACTCCACATAATCGGCGATATCATAGATCTGCTCGTCGGTGAGAAACGGTGTGTCCGACGAATGATTGGCTTTCCGAACCGCGTTGATGATTTTTTCAACGTTGAAGATCTCTTCGGAGCCGTTGCGTTTGATGATTTTCATGTTCTGTCCTTCCTTACGTTAATTTCACATTTTCGTGCTGCCCGGAACCGCCGGGCGGCGAAAAAAGGCGCTTAGCGCCCGGTGATAGACTGTTTTTTCAAAAGCGCCGGCGGGCGCTCTTGTCCGCTTGTGGCGCCGTGACGATGACGGCGAAGCTGTTCAGCGGCGGGAGCAAGCGATCTGCCGCATCATCCGCAACAGGATGATGCGTGCTGCTTGGAAACCCGTGCGAGATTTATTATACAGCATATTTCCGGAAATTGCAAGGGGTATTTTTCAAAAAAAACACAACATCTTGTGTTCCTTTAAAGAATTATACACATCATATAGTCAGGACAGAACATGGCTGTCAAAAGTTTAACACACCCCGAAAACCGCATGGCAGCGCGGTTTTCGGGGTGTGAGATACCTGTTTGACACATGCCCCAAGGGGCAATTATGATGAAATACTGCGGAGCGGAGGGGCTTCAAAAACTTTTTTTGACACTATATCTTGTGTGTCACGCGCCTCAGCCCCCATATCATGGGGCTGAGGCAGATTCGCGCTTGCTGAAAATACAGCCGCAGTAGTTTTGGCGATACAGGTCGTACTCGCGCGACAGCTCAATGCTGCGCTTGTAGCCCTCGCGCTTCTTGAAGTCGCTGTACAACCACGGCACGCCGAAGCGCTCGCCCATCTCGGCGCCGAGCTCATTGAGCAGCGCGGCGTTTTTCAGCGGGCTGATGGTGAGCGTGGTCGTAAAGTAATCCATGCCCAGCTCCTTCGCCTTGGCAGCGCTCGCCGCCAGACGGAGGCGGAAGCATTCCCGACAGCGCAAGCCGCCCTCGGGTTCCCGCTCCAAGCCCTTGACCGCCGCGAAGAAATCCGCGGGGCGGTAGTCGCTTTCGGTCAGCCGGACAGGGCGGTCGAACGTCTTGAGGGAAATGAACCGCTTTTCTTCATTGAGGCGAAAGCGGTATTCCTCCGGCTCGGTGATGTTCGGATTATAGTAGTAAACCGTGACGTCAAAATACGCGGTCAGGTATTCCAGACAATAGGAGGAACACGGCGCGCAGCAGACATGCAGCAGCAGCTTCGGCACCTTGCCCGACCGTTGATTTTGCGCGATCACGCGGTCGAGTTCTTTTTGATAGTTGATTTTGTTCATAGGGTCAGCAGATAGTCCAGCAGCTCGCCGGCTGTATCGGCGACATAGGGCGCGCCCGCCGCCTGCAGCTCTTCCTTGCCGCGAAAGCCCCATGAGACGCCCGCCATGCGGACGCCCGCGTCGCGCGCGGTATAGACGTCTACGTCGCTGTCGCCGACATAGATGCAATCTGCGGGCGCAAGATTATAGAGCCAGAGCATGGAACGCAGCGATTCGCCGTCGGGCTTGCAGTTGTATTGCGGCTTCTGCCCCCAGACCGCCGTGAAGCGGTGTTCGGGATAGAGCTCCCTCATGATTTTCTCAACGAACTCGTCAGGCTTGTTGGAGAGGACCGCCGTTCGAATGCCCTTGTCCGACAGCCCCTTGAGCATGTCGGCACAGCCATCGTATGCGACGGTATGATCGTTACAGTGGATGTTGTATTCTCTGTTGAAGGTCGAAATCACGACATTGAATTTCACGTGATCGCTCGCAGCGTCGCCCATGGCGCGCTTGACAAGCGTCACTCTGCCGTTTCCGACATAGTTGCGGTAATCGGCGATCGGACGCTCAGGCAGTCCGGCAGCCTTCAGGCCTTTGTTAACGTTGAGGGCAAGATCGGCAAGCGAATTTGCCAGTGTGCCGTCGAGGTCAAAAATAACCATCTTAATCATCAGTTCAGCCCCTTTTCCATTTCCAAAAGGATCGCCCTGCAGGGAGCCGCCTCTAATCCGCCCAGCTTGACGGGAAAGGCGCACAGCTCATATTCGCCGTCATCAATTGCAGAGAGATCGAGGTTTTCGAGCACCGTGATGCCCGCACGCGCCAACTCGCGGTGCGGCCGCGCCTCATCAAAGGGCGGCGCGATGGAATCGGCGTCGGTGCCAACCAGAACGACCTTGCTGTCCGCGAGCACGATCGCCGCGGAATGCGAGAGATATGTGTTGCCGTTCCCGTGAAACAGGACACGGCGTTTGCAGTAGGGAAGCAGTCGCTCCATGTCGTCGCCTGTCAGAATACCCTCCACCGAGATCACGGTACATTTGCCGTAAAAGGTGTTGAGCCGCAGGTCGTCGACCGGGCTGCCATCCTCCCAAAAGTGGAGCGGCGCGTCGATATGGGTGCCGGCGTGCACGCTCATGGAGACGGCGGAAAGGTTGCATATATCCGTCTCGATGCTTTGCAGCGTGCGCACCTCCGTTTCGGGGTCGCCCTCGAAAACCGGACATGTCAGCGTGTCGCGTGAAATATCATGCAAGATCATTTCCATCCCCTCCTTTCCCTTATTGTATCACAGCCAAAACTAAAATGCAACGCGAGGCAACAACAAATCAACAGATAGCCATGATTCCATATCCAAAAGGGCGCTCCAATGCCTTGGAGCGCCCCCTGAATTCAAATCAAATGATCCTGTCGCCTGAATTGCTGATGAAGCCATCCTTATGCGATGGTGCCATCCTCATACAAGGTCTTGCCGGTGTTACCGATGCCATCGGCCATCTCAGCAAGGTACTTCTGGATGCAGGTCACATCGAGGATCGAAACTCTGCCGTCGCCGTTGACGTCAGCCAGCTTCTCCTGAACCTCGGTGAAGGCTTCCAGCTCAACGCCTCTTCTCTGGATCAGCGTGGCGTCCTCAATGGTAACCTCGCCGTCGCCGTTCACGTCGCCGATCTTGCCAACTGCGGGCTTATCGGGAACAGTGATGGTGAGGGTGAACTTTGCGCCTTCCTTGGTGCTAAAGTCAAAGTTGCTCAGGTCGAGCTGCGCCTTGACGGTGCAGACATCGTCTGTATCAAAGGTGATGTTGTCGCCGTTGTAAACTGCGTCGGTCACTTCGCCGCTCTCGACGAATACGCCACCGAAGTTGTGGGTCCATGCGCCGTCGATCGCAAACTTGATCTGACGACCAAAGCCGTCGGGCACGTTTTCAAACTCGATTTCCCAAACGTTCTCTGCGACCTGAGTCATCTCGTTGCCAGCAGCGGCGGGATCCCAAGCTACGCCGTTGAGCCATGTGCCTTCGCCGTTACCGACTGCAAATACGGTGTCGTACTCGAACTCGGTGATGAATTCGACGATGTCGCCCTCAACATAGGTGTAGTTCTCTTCGGGATCGTACACGACGGTGAAGGTGCCTGCGCCGGTCAGGTTGAAGGTCACGTTGTTGCCGGTTGCGTCGCCGATCCACTCTGCGCTGTTCTTCACGGTCTTGAGCTGGACATCGGTGAAAGCCTTGTCAACGGTGTATTCCTTGGCATACTTGCCGTCTTCGCGCTTTGCCATGGTGTTATCCGTGTTTCCGCCATCCCATGCGGTGCCGAAGATGTCGGCGGGTGAGCCTGCTACGATGCAGACAAGTTCATCTGCGGGCTCGGTGGGAGCCTCGGTCGGAGCCTCAGTGGGAGCCTCGGTGGGGGCTTCTGTGGGAGCCTCGGTAGGAGCCTCGGTAGGAGCCTCGGTGGGAGCCTCGGTAGGAGCCTCGGTGGGAGCCTCGGTGGGAGCCTCGGTAGCGGGCTGCTCTTCTTTGGGGAGGTTCAGTCTCTCGCGAGCGAGATCAAGCCACGGATACTTCACGGTCTTGGTCTGCTCAACGCCGTCCTCAACGGTGGTGGTGGTGATGGAGGAGTATCTGTATACATCCTTCAGTGATACGCCGCCTTCCTTGAGGTCGTCAACGCCGTCAACATGCTCATAGGGAACCGCTTCCGCAAG
>CACZWQ010000028.1 GCA_902784855.1 uncultured Ruminococcus sp.
CGGCAGAGTCGACGTCCGCGACGTCACCGCCATCCAGAGAGCCCTCGCAAAGATCGAGTCCATCCCCGCATAATTCTTATCAACAACTGCATCGTCAGATTGACAGACGGCACAGGCCCGCAAGGGTTTGTGCCGTTTTTTTAATTGTACCGACGGTGAAGTATGTGCAGCAAAACAGCCGTAAACGCGCGCGGCGGTCATAAATCCGCTTGTATCCGCATATCCTTAACCAGAACAAAAACAAAGGAGAGATGAATATGGAGTTTCATCAGGATACCCGCGCCGTCAGCGCGCCGCTTTTTGCACTGGATACGGTCGCGGAGCAGCTTGCGGACGTCGACCTGACCCTGCCCGACTACTGTCCGGATATCGAAAAGATCCTCAAGTGCAGCCTGACCCCTAAGATCCAATCCAAAGCCCTGTCGGGCGGTCAATTGCAGGTGGACGGCGTTTGCGTGGTGAATGTGCTCTATGTGGAAAGTGAAAAAAAGACCATCCGCTGCTGTGAGCACAGCCTGAGCTTCTCGCAGCGCTTCACGGTGAGGGACGCCGGCGAGGGCAACCTGATCCTCACCAAGACCAAGCCCGAGTACATCAACTGCCGCGCCCTCAGTCCGAGACGGCTCGTGATCCACGGCGCGTTTTCCCTCTATGCCAAGGTCATCACCGTCGGGCGCACCGAGCTGTTCACACCCGAGCGCAGCGGGATGGAGACGCTGCGGAAAAAGCTGCCGCTTTGCGATCTGCGCTCCAACTGTCAGGAGCAGTTCACGGTCAGCGAGGCGATCTCCGTCGCCGACAAGCCCGCGATCGAAGCGGTGCTCTATGTCAAGGCGGACGCAGCCGTCACCGACGCCAAGGCGGTCAGCGGCAAGCTCATGCTCAGCGGCGACATCAATATCAATCTGTTCTATCTTTCGAACCTCGAGACGGGCGAGACCGCCAAGCTCAACTACCTGCTGCCCTTCAACCAGATCATCGACTGCGACGGCATCGATGAGGATACCGAAAACATCTTCCATATCGAAGTGATGTCCTTTGACGCCCGCCTGAAAAACGACATTCTCTCCGACAAGCCCGCCATCGCCTTTGACGCGATGCTCTGCGTCTCGGCGGAGGGCTATCACAGCGAGGACACCGAGATCATCGCGGACGCCTACTGCACATCCTACGCCTGCGCGCCGCAGCTTGCCGAGCTGAAAGCGGTGGGGACGGTGTGCGAAATCAACAGCACCGCCATGGAAAAGCTCAGCGCGAAGATCGACGGCTGCAAGATCTCCAAGATCCTCGATATTTACGCCGACAGCGTGACGCTGGAAACAAGCCCCGCCGAGGACGGCATGACCGCGAAGGGCAAGATCAGCCTCTGCATCCTCGCGCTCGACGACAAAAGCGTCCCCGTTTTTGTCGAGCGCGCCTTCGACTATGAGCGCCGCCTTGACGCGGCGGGCTGCAACCGCATGCTGTTTGACAACGCCCGCGTGGCGAGCGTCAGCTACCGGCTTGCCGAGGACGGCAGCGTCGACATGCGCTGTGAGCTGAATATCAGCGGCGGCGCGGTAGAGAGCGAATCGCTGCGCGTCGTCAGCGGCGTCGACGTCTTTGAGGACAGTCCCATCCCGCCCGCCGACTGCGCCCTGACGCTCTATTATGCTTCCGCGGGCGAAAATCTCTGGCAGATCGCCAAATCGCACAACACGGGTCTGTCACTGCTGATGGCGGAAAATGCCCTTGACGGGCTCATTCTCGACAGCGACCGCATGCTGTTGATCCCCAGATTGTAAGGAGGCGGCACGATGGAAGAAAAAAACGTATACCGCGAGCTGTCCCAACGCACGGACGGCGATATCTATATCGGTGTGGTCGGACCCGTGCGCACGGGCAAATCCACCTTTATCAAGCGTTTCATGGATGCGCTGGTGCTGCCGAACATCCACGACCAGGGGGTCTATCAGCGCACGCTCGACGAGCTGCCGCAATCCGCAGCGGGGAAGACCATCATGACGACCGAGCCGAAGTTCATTCCCGAGGAGAGCGTCGAGGTCGACCTCGGCGACAACGTCAGCTTCCGCGTGCGCATGATCGACTGTGTGGGCTATGTCGTCGACAGCGCCCTCGGCCACACCGAGGAGGACGGTCCCCGCATGGTCAAGACGCCGTGGTCGGAGCAGGAGATGCCCTTTGAGGAAGCGGCGGAGATCGGCACGAAAAAGGTCATCACCGACCACAGCTCCGTCGGCTTGGTCATCACGACCGACGGCAGCTTCTCCGAGATCCCGCGCGAGGATTATCTCTCCGGCGAGCGGCGGGTCATCGAGGAGCTGAAAGCCATCGACAAGCCCTTCATCGTCCTGCTCAATTCGGCGCAGCCGCAGTCGGAGTCGGCACGCGGCTTGGCGGAGGAGCTTTCTCAGCGCTATCAGGTCCCCGTGCTGCCCGTCAGCTGCATGGAGCTGGACGAGGCGGAGATCAAGCGCGTCATCGCCCAGCTGCTGTTTGAGTTCCCGATGCGCGAGATCAAGGTCGATATCCCGGAGTGGGTGGTGAAGCTCGACCGCGACCACTGGCTGAAATCAAAGGTTTTTGCCTGCATTCAGGAGGCAGCTAAGCCGGTCCGCAAGACGCGCGAGATCCAACAGGCGATCGGCGAGATGGCAAAGTGCGAGTATATTTCTCAATCAGAATTATCAGGACTGGAGTTGGGAAGCGGCAGGGCGACTGTCCGCCTGACCATGGAGCCGCAGCTGTTCTACCGCGTGCTTTCGGAGCAGACGGGACTGGAGATCGCCGATGAATTTGCGCTGATGAACAGCGTGATGTCGCTCTCGCAAAAGCAGCGGGAGTTCGACAAGATCGCGCAGGCATACGAGCAGGTCAAGGAGTCAGGCTACGGTATTGTCATGCCCACGATCGACGAGCTGACTCTTGAGGAGCCGAAGATCATCAAGCAGAGCGGCAAGTACGGCGTGAAGCTGAAGGCGAGCGCGCCTTCCATCCACATGATGCGCGTGCAGACGCAGACCGAGGTGACGCCGATCGTCGGCTCGGAGCAGCAGAGCGAGGAGCTCGTCAGCTATCTGCTCAAGGAATTCGAGGAGAGCCCCGAGAAGATCTGGGAGAGCAACATCTTCGGCAAATCGGTGCACGAGCTGGTCAACGAGGGACTGCACAACAAGCTCAGCCGCATGCCCGACGACGCAAGGCGGAAGATCGGCCGCACCATCGAGCGCGTCATCAACGACGGCTGCAACGGGTTGATCTGCATCATCGTATAGCCGCTTTGCGGTATTCTGCTAAAAAACCATTCATTATCTACCGACGCGGGTCGTTTCGCTCAGCTTGTTCCGGAGCGAAGCGACCCTTTGCTGTGTTTCACGATTGCCCCTGAAAAAAACAAATTTTTGTGTAATTTGACGAAAAGCGGCGAGGTGAGGATTTGATATTGAAAAAAAGGCGCAAACCGAGTATAATATAATATGTATGCGATTACTATTTTTCCGGAGGGATTCTTATGTTGCAAGCGAGCGTCAACGCACTGCAAAGCGCAGCGGCGGAGTTGACCCTTTACGAGCGGGCGATTTCTGCGGCAAAGGTCATTTTGACGGGCTTTGTGGTCGTTTTCAGCATGCTTTTCCTGCTGATTCTCATTATCAAGCTCTATGGCGCCATTGTTTCATCGGCACAGCGAGCGGCAGATCAACGCGCCAAGCGGAAGGAGCGCGTCAAGGAACGGATCACCGACGGCTCCGGCGTCCATATCATCAAGCGTCCCGCCTATGTCACGGCGCCCACCATCGAGGAGGGGATCCCCGAGGAGGTCGTGGCGGTCATCGCCGCGGCGGTAGCGGCGTATGACAGCACGGGCAGCAAGGTGAGGATCAAAAGCATCAAAAAAGCAAACGGCGGCCGTTCCGCATGGGCGAACGCCGGTGTTCTCGACAACACCCGCCCGTTTTAATCTATTCAGGAAAGGAACGTAGCTGTTTATGGAAATCCTCAATGGCTTTTTAGACGCGATCTACGGTATTTATGCCGGCTCGGGACTGATGTCTCTGAACTGGCAGAACTACATCATGATCGCGGTGTCCATCTTTTTGCTCTATCTCGCGATCAAAAAGCAGTATGAGCCGCTGTTGCTCCTGCCGATCGCCTTCGGCATGCTGCTGGTCAACCTCTATCCCGATATCATGTCGCCGCCCGCTGTCACCATGGTGCAGATGTCCGGCGCGAATGACCCTGCCGCGGTGGGACATGCCACCCAGCAGATCAACGGGGTCTGGTATTATGAAAGCCCGAAGTACGGCGGTTTGCTGTACTATCTCTATCAGGGCGTCAAGCTCGGCATCTATCCGCCGCTGATCTTCCTCGGCATCGGCTGCATGACCGACTTTGGTCCGCTGATCTCCAACCCCAAGAGCCTGATCCTCGGCGCGGCGGCGCAGATCGGTATTTTCGTTACCTTCACGGGCGCGATCTTCCTCGGCTTCTCCGAGCCGCAGTCCGGCGCGATCGCCATCATCGGCGGCGCAGACGGTCCGACCGCGATCTTCGTCACCACTAAGCTCGCTCCCGAGCTGTTAGGCTCCATCGCGATCGCGGCGTATTCCTACATGGCGCTTGTGCCGATCATCCAGCCGCCGATCATGAAGGCGCTCACCACGAAAAAAGAGCGCAGCGTCGTTATGGAGCAGCTGCGCCCCGTTTCCAAGCTGGAAAAGATCATCTTCCCGGTCATCGTCGTGATCCTGATCTCCATTTTCCTGCCCGACGCCGCTCCGCTGGTCGGCATGCTCATGCTGGGCAACCTCTTTAAGGAATCCGGCGTGGTAGATCGAATCGCCAAGGCGGCGCAGAACGAGCTGATGAATATCATCACGATCTTCCTCGGCGTCACCGTCGGCGCTACCGCCAAGGGCAGCACCTTCCTGACCTTCGACACCATCAAGATCATCGTCCTCGGACTGATCGCCTTCTCAATGGGCACCGCCTTCGGCGTGCTCTTCGGCAAGCTGATGTATAAGCTGACGGGCGGCAAGGTCAACCCGCTGATCGGCTCTGCCGGCGTTTCCGCCGTTCCCATGGCGGCGCGCGTTTCACAGCGCGTCGGACAGCAGGAGAACCCCGGCAACTTCCTGCTGATGCACGCCATGGGTCCGAATGTCGCGGGCGTGATCGGGTCGGCGGTCGCGGCAGGCGTGCTGCTGAACGTGATCCCGCACTGATTGCATATCAGACTGCGATCGCTTTTCATGGGTGCGCAGAAGCCTTCCCGTATGGGGGGCTTTTCCCGTAAGAACAAAATACGACGGACTTTTTCGTGAAAATGCAATATAATTCATTATTGGAATTATATTCAAGACGGCATATACTATAATAGTTCAGAATTAGTTTATTGCTTTAAGGAGATTCGAAATGCCGAAAAATATTACGGTTCAAAAAATCCTTTTCATCTTGCTTCACCGGCTTCCCATGATCATCCTCTCGGGTGTGTTGGTCGGACTGATGTTCTTCCTCTACTCGAGCTTTCTGATCAAGCCTGTCTACAGCACCTCTACCATGATCTATATCCAGAACTATGGGAGGAAGCAGACGGGGAATGCCGAGACGGACGATGTGCAGAGTGCGACACAATCGCCGAATTCGGAAAGCGCGCAGAGCAACAACGAGGCGGCGCAAAAGATTTTCAACTCCGATATGGCGGGTTCCGCCACGCTCGCTTCCAACTGCGTCACCCTGTTCCAGAATTCCGACGAGATCACGCGTTACTATGACGGCTGCGACGTCAGCATGGCAACCACCGACGGCACCTTCTATATCACGATCACTGCCAACGGCAACGATCCGCAGAAGTGCGCCAATGTCGCGAATATCGTCGCGGAAAAATGCGGCGAGGTCTTTTACGAGCGTTTTCTCTACGGTACCTACGGCGTCATTCGTGAGGCTTACACGCCGTCCAAGCCGATCTCTCCCGACAATATGAAGAATACCCTCATCGGTGTCGCGGTGGGTCTCGTGCTTGCGTGCCTGATCGCGATCCTGCTGGAGCTGATCGATACCACCATCAAGAACGACGACGATCTCTCTGCGATGTACAAGATCCCCGTTTTTGCGGAGATCCCTGATTTTGAAAGCTCGGGCAGGTGAAGGTAATGAAGATAAAACTGGGAAAAGCAAAGAAAAACCTGTCGGGCGATGACGAAAAGGTGTTCGCGGTGACGAGCTATTCCAAGGGCGAGGGAAAAAGTACGGTTTCCGCTAATCTGGCGATCTCCTTTTCCAAGATGGAGAAGCGCGTGCTGCTGGTGGACAGCGACCTTCGCCGTCCGAACGTCCACAATATCTTTAAGGTCAAAAACACCGCGGGCTTGTCCAACATTATCGGCAAAATGGGCAATTTTGACGAGGTGGTGCACCGCGAGGTGCTCCCGAACCTCGATATTCTGCCCTCCGGCACCATACCGCCCAACCCCTCCGAGCTGCTTTGCTCGGCGCGGTTTATTGAACTGGTCAAACGCCTCAAAAGCGAGTATGACTATATCATCTTCGATACCCCGCCGGTCGGCGTCGTTTCCGACGCACTGCTGCTCAAGGACTTGGTATCCGGCTTCGTAGTTGTCATTCGCGAGCGCAGCACGACGCACGGCGATTTCCAGAACCTGCTGGACAGCGCCAAGCTGGCGGACTGCAAGCTGTTGGGCATCATCAAGGTCGGCTGTACCGGCAGCCGGAAGCGCAGAAGACGCGGTTACTATTACTATCAATACTATTAAACAGGCGGCAGACTTACCGATATCATGCGGTAAGTCTGTTTTATTCTTGATGAAAGTGCCGAAAATGCAGGATTTGTGAAAAAGACTTGCATTCCCTCGCGGAATCGTGTACAATATGAAAGATAACCGCCACGGAAAATGCAATTAATGAATAAGGAGAAATCAAAATGAACTATATGACATGCACCGCACAGGAGCTGGAGCAGGAGTATCAGCGCCTGAGAAAGCAGTATGAGGACGAAAAGGGCAAGGGGCTGAGCCTGAACATGGCGAGAGGAAAGCCCGGCAAGGCGCAGCTTGATCTGTCGCTCGACATGCTGGATGTGCTTAACAGCGGCTCCGCGTTTACCGGTGCAGATCAGATGGATTGCCGCAACTACGGCATCCTCGAGGGTATCGAGGAATGCCGCAAGCTGTTCGGTGATATCCTCGGTGTAGACTACCGGAATGTGATGGTCGGCGGAAGCTCGAGCCTGAACATGATGTTTGACACGATCTCCTGCATGATGACCAAACCGATCGTCGAGGGCTGCAAGCCTTGGATCGAGGTAGAAAACCGCAAGTTTCTCTGTCCCGTACCGGGCTATGACCGCCACTTCGGCATCACCGGCTACTACGGCTTTGAGATGATCCCCGTTCCCATGTCCGAGGACGGTCCCGACATGGATCTGATCGAAAAGCTCGTCTCGGAGGACGACAGCATCAAGGGCATCTGGTGCGTGCCGAAGTATTCCAACCCGCAGGGTATCACCTACAGCGACGAGACCGTCAGACGCTTTGCCAACCTCAAGCCCGCCGCAAAGGATTTCCGTATCATGTGGGACAACGCCTACTGCGTGCACGACGTGACCGATACGCCCGACGAGCTGCTCAACATCTATGACGCGTGTGTCGAGGCGGGAAATGAGGATCTGCCGATCCTGTTCACCTCCACCTCGAAGATCACCTTCCCGGGAGCCGGCGTCGCGGCGATGGCGGCGTCTCCGAACAACATGAAGGTGTTCAAGGCGCGCTATCAGTATCAGGTCATCAGCTACGATAAGCTCAATATGCTGCGCCATGTGCGCTATTTCGGCAATTATGAGGGCGTGCTCAAGCATATGCAGAAGCATAAGGCGGTTTTGGCGCCCAAGTTTGCCATCGTACTCGACACGCTGGAGAAGGAGCTGGTACCCGCGGGTATCGGACAGTGGACGAATCCCAACGGCGGATACTTTGTCAGCATCGACGTTTGCGAGGGTACGGCGAAGCGCGTCGTACAGCTCTGCAAGGAAGCGGGACTGGTGCTGACGGGAGCGGGCGCAACCTATCCCAACGGCAACGACCCCAAGGACAGCAATGGTGCTGACGGGAGCGGGCGCAACCTATCCCAACGGCAACGACCCCAAGGACAGCAATATCCGCATCGCGCCGTCCTTCCCGCCGAACGACGAGCTGCAAACGGCGATGGATCTGTTCTGTATCTGCGTCAAGCTGGCTGCGTGCGAAAAGCTGCTGAGAGCGTGACGTTCCGCCCGGCGGCAAAGTCGTAGTTTTTGATACAAATTTTTCGTATCGTATTGACAATTTAGTAAAAAAAACGTATAATAACTCTGTTATGTCTGTCATTATGTCCGCATAACAGAGTTATTTTTTCTGTCTTGGAAAAATACCCATCCCAAAAAGGGCGAATGAGGGCGGTTCCCGTCCGTCATGCGCCGGGGCAAAGTGCCCGCCGGCACTTTGATGCAGTAATGTACAGATCAGCAGGAGAAAGCCGCTGCGGCGGTTTTTTCTGCGCTTGCAGATTATAAAACGGAGGTTTTAATGGCATGATGAAAAGAGTTCCAAAGCCTGTGTTCTTCATCGTTGCTTTGTTGATCCTCGCCTTCACGTTCACCGCGGTCTTCGGTATCGCGTACTATGAGGGCGACAACAAGGTCACGATCTTCAAGGGCATAGGTGACATCCGGTGGGGAATCGACATCAGCGGCGGCGTAAACGCGACGTTCAAGCCCGCGGATGATTATGACGCCTCAAAGGAAGAACTGGACGCGGCAAAGGCAACGATCGAGACCCGTATGGTGACATCGGGCATCACGGACTACGAGCTGTACGCGGATTCCCAGAACGACAGGATTATTGTCCGTTTCCCGTGGAAATCCGACGAAAAGGAGTTTAACGCCAACGAGGCGATCAACGAGATCTCGGCGACGGCACAGCTGACGTTCCGTCCCGGCAACTCCTATGAGACGCAGACCGTTGATAAAAACGGCGACATTATCTATAAAACGCCCTCGGGCGATACGGCGGAAACCGTTTTGATGGACGGTTCCATGGTGGCGGACGCGCAGGCGGGCTATCAGGCGCAGCAGCAGGGCAGCACTCCCGAATATGTTGTCAACCTGACGCTCACCGACGAGGGCAAGGACACCTTTGCCAAGATCACGTCCGATTACAACGGCAAGGTCGTTTCCATCTGGATGGATGATATCATGATCTCCGCGCCTACGGTCAATGCGGTCATCACCGACGGCAAGGCGGTCATCTCGGGCAGCTTCACGGCAGCGTCCGCGACCGACCTCGCCAACAAGATCAAAGCGGGTGCGCTCCCCTTCAAGCTGGAGACCGTCACCTACGGCAATATCAGCCCCACACTCGGACAGAACGCGCTGCTCGCCATGGGCTGGGCTGCCGCGATCGCATTTGTGCTGATCATCATTATCATGATCGCATTCTACCGCTTACCCGGCGTGATCGCCGTCATCTCGCTGCTCGGTCAGATGGGCTTGATGGTCGCCGCCATCTCGGGCTATTTCACGATCATCCCGTCCTTCACGATGACGCTGCCCGGTATCGCGGGTCTGATCCTGTCCATCGGTATGGGCGTTGACTGTAACGTCATTACCGCCGAGCGCATCAAGGAAGAGCTGCGCGGCGGCAGGACCCTCGACGGCGCGCTGGAAAAGGGTACCAAAAACTCCTTGGCAGCGATCATCGACGGTAACATGACGGTCGTTATCGTATCCATCATCCTGATGCTCGTATTCGGTCCGTCCAACATTCTTTCTTTCATCTTCGGTGAATCCACCACGGGTACCATCTACTCGTTTGGTTACACCCTGCTGGTCGGCGTTATCTCCAACTTCATCATGGGTATCTTCTTCTCCAGACTGATGCTCAGAAGTATTGCGGGAATTAAGCCCTTCAGAAATACTTGGTTATACGGAGGTGCTAAGAATGGCAAATAATGTTCGTACAAAGGCAGCTACTTCGATGACCCCACAGGAAATCAGTGATAAGTTCAACGGCGGCAAGCGCGTGCTTGACTTTACCGGCAAGAAGAAGATCTTCTTCTGCGTTTCTCTCGGCATCATTCTCATCGGTATCATCTGCAATTTCATTTTCGGCACGACGCTTGACATCCAGTTTTCGGGCGGTGCCACGCTGACATTCAGCTATCAGGGCGACGTCAACCATGACGAGCTCAACGCCTTCATCCAGAAGCAGACAACAGACAGGATTACTACCTCATTCTCCAGCGACATGGTCGGCGGCACCGGCAACAGCGTCACCGTTCAGTTTGCGGGCAACGATTCCATCGACAAGGAGATCGGCGCCACCCTGCAGGATGACCTGCAAAAGCAGTATCCCGAAAGCAAGTTCGTGCTGCTGGAGGAGAACTCGGTCGACGCGAGCATGGGCTTCAGCTTCCTGCTCAAGTGCTTGGTCGCGGTTGCCATCGCCAGCGTGCTGATGGTGCTGTATGTGACCATCCGCTTCAAGAAGATCGGCGGTCTGTCGGCAGGTGTGTTTGCACTGGTCGCGCTGTTCCACGATGTGGCGATGATCTACTTCATGTATGTCATCTTCCGCTGGCCGATCGACTCCAACTTCATCGCGGTCGTGCTGATGATCCTCGGCTACTCGCTGAACGATACCATCGTTATTTACGACCGTGTCCGTGAGCAGAGAAAGCTGATGGGCAGAAAGGTCTCCATCGACGCGACCTTCAACGTCAGCTGCACCAAGACCATCAGAAGAACCATCATGACCTCCGTCACCACCTTGGTCGCGATCATGACGGTTTATGTGGTCGCATGGGTGTTCAACATCTCGTCGGTCAAGGGCTTTGCGCTGCCGATGATGATCGGTGTCATTTCCGGCTGCTACTCCTCGCTGTGCATCGCAGGTCCGCTGTGGGTCATGTGGCAGAACAGAAAGGCTGCGAAAAAGGCTGCTGCGAAGAAATAACCGTATCTTATACCGATTATAAAATATTTTCAAACTTTGGGTACTCGCTTCCTTTGATGGAGGCGAGTCCTTTTTTTGCCGCGGTGCTTTCGGCGTAGTACATATCGAGGTTGCCCTGTTCCAGATGCACCCGCATTTTTGACAGGCTGTAGCCGATGTTGTCGGCGTAGTCGTGGATCAGCAGTGTGTAGATTTTTCCCGTTTCATCATCCCAGTCCCGTTCCACGGCGCGGCAGACGTCCAGTGCGTTTGCCGCGTCGCCTTGTTTGAGGAAGGCGTCGATCTGCGTAATGCGCGCGGTGTAGGAATCCGCGCGGCCGCCGACATAAAAGAATTCAAACACCGCCGTGCCGAGCACCGCTGCCGCAAGCGCGACGGCGATCAGGATCCGCTTCATGGCTTTTTCTCCCTTTTGATGATTTGATAGCTGCCGCTGCCGTCGAGCGTCATCAGAAACACCTCATTCTGTTCAACATGATTTTCTGAAAGAATTTTGCTGACCTGCTTTTCGTCCTGCGCGCAGAGCTTGAGCGCGGGCTTGACCAGCACGCCGTCACTGATGACGACTGTCTCCAGCTTATTGTCCGCGATCTTGACCTTGCATTCCTCGGCATTCGGCACCCGCTTCTGCGGCTTTTCCAGCACGCTCAGCGCGCCGTTTGTCTCCATCAGGCAGTACTGCACATCGTCGAGCGAGAAGATATTCTGCTGCCGCAGCTGGGCGCTGAGATCGTCGACGGTCAGGCGCAGGCGCTTCATCTGATGTTGCAGCAGCCTGCCGTCCTCGATGATGACGACGGGGCTTCCGCAGACCGCGCGCCGAAAGAGCCGACTCTTCATCATCAGCACGCTGACCGCGACCTCCAGCGACACGAGCACCATCACCGGGATGATGCCGCTGAGCAGCGGCTGCGAGGTGTTCTGCATCGGCAGCGAGGCGATGTCGGAGACGACCATGGTCACGACCAGCTCGCTGGGCTGCATGTCGCCGATCTGGCGTTTGCCCATCAGCCGGATGGCGGCGATGATGAAGGCATAGAGGATCACGGTTCGAATGATGGAAATAAACATGAGATCACCGCGGTTAGCATGCCCGCCGCACCCGGCTTTATGCGTGCATAATGCGGCAAAATGCGGGAATAGTGAGAGCGACCGAAGCTTTCGGGAGCGGTCGGTTTTCTGACCGCCGTGACAACGAAGGAGGTAATCCTATTCAATATTCCATAAAAGAACGAACCACAGATTTAAAAACGCTTTTCGCGCAGTCCGCCGATCTGACGATCCGCGAGGTCACTTTGCAGGGCGTGAGAAGTGTGCAGGCGGCGATCTTCACGATGGAGGGCTTGGTGGATAAGGAGGGCTTGGCACAGGCGGCGGTCAATCCGCTGATGGCGTATTTCTTCGAGGAGCCGACCAACCGTCAGGTGTTCGACGCGATTTTGAATACCGTGCTCGCGTCCTCGGACGTGACCGCATTTGAGGGAACGGAAAAGCTGCTGACCTTTCTGACCTCGGGCTTTGCGGTGATCGCGGTGGACGGCGTGTCGCGGATGATCGCCGTCGGCGCGCAGGGCTACGCCTTCCGCGGCGTGACCGAGCCGGAGAGCGAGGTGGTGCAGCGCGGCGCGCGCGAGGGCTTTACCGAGCCGCTGCGCGTGAATATGTCGCTGATCCGCCGCCGCCTGAAAAGCCCCGACCTTGTCTTTGAGCAGGTGACGGTGGGGGAGAAGAGCCGCACCCAGCTGATGCTCTGCTATCTGCGCAGCGCCGCTTCTCCCAAGCTGGTCAGGCAGCTGCGGCAGCGACTTGCCGCCTGTGACTTGGAGACGGTGCTGGCGGCGGGCTACCTTTCGGAGTATCTCGAGGACCCGCATACGAGCCGCCTGTTTTCGGGCGTCGGGATCTCCGAGCGCCCCGACACGGTCTGCGGCAAGCTGACCGAGGGCAGGGTTGCGATCATCGTGGACGGCACACCGGCGGTCATGCTGGTGCCGCACCTCTTCGTCGAGGAATTCCAAGGGGTGGACGACTATTCGAACCGCACCTACTACGCCGCCTTCATCCGTACCTTGAAGTATCTCTCGTTTCTGGTCTCGGTGTTCCTGCCTGCGATCTACACGGCACTGGCGCAGTTTCATCCCGAGTACTTCCCGACGTGGATTTTAATCAAGACCGCCAAGTCACTCTCCGAGACGCCCCTGCCCGTGACCTTGGAGGTGCTGGTGATCACCTTCGTCTATGAGATCATGAAGGAGGCGGGCCTAAGGATCCCGAAGTCTCTGGGACACGCGGTCAGCATCGTCGGCGCGCTGGTCATCGGCGAGAGCGCCGTCACGGCGGGGATCATCAGCTCGTCGACGCTGATGGTCGTGGCGACGGCGGCGATTTGCAGCTATGTCACCTCGCCGCTCTATCCGCCGATCACAATGCTGCGCTTCCTGCTGATTTTGGTGGGCGGCGTGTTCGGCTTGTGGGGCTTGGTGCTGGCGACGGCACTGGTGCTTATCAGCATGTGCTCCAAAACCTCGCTGGGCGTGCCTTACCTGTCCTCGCTGTCGCCGTTTTCCCTGCGGACGATGCGCGACGTGTTCATCCGCGCAAGCTGGAAAAAGCTCGGCAAGCACACGATCCGCGTGCAGCGCTTTGCGGAAACGGAGGAGATCGGATGAAACAGGAAGTGCCCTTTTCCTCCAAGCGGTTCCTGCTGACGCTGACGCTCTGCGCCTGCGCGGTGATCCTCCTGCAAAACCACGACCTGTCGCGCGCGCTGTCCTTTCCCTTGGCGCTGGGGGCTGTAGCGGCAGGACTGATCGTCTGTTTTCTGCTGTTTTTGCCCGCCGTTTGGCTGAAAAAACGGTGGGACAGCGACGTGCTCACGCTGGTGCAAAGCAGGGGTCGGGCGGCGCAGGGGATGGTCGCGGTGATCTACAGCGCGTATTTTCTCTATGTCGCCGCCTACTTTTTGCTGCCCTACACCGATATGTTCTGCAAAAAATACTACACCGAGACCAATCCCTGTCCGGTGGCGTTCCTGCTGCTCGCGTGCTGCGTCTATGCCGCCTCCAAGGGCGCGAACGTCATCACGCGCTTCGGCATTTTTCTCTTTGTGCTGGCGATGGTGACGAATTTCATGATGTTCGGCGGCAGCCTGTCCTCGCTCGACATGCACAACGGCAGCCTTGGTTGGCAGGGAAACCCCGCCGACTTCGGAAATCATGTGATCTACTTCGTGACGCCCTGCTTTATCGCGGCGCTGTTCGCCTGCCTGTCGGGCGACGCGACGCGGTTCCGCGTGCATCAGATCGTCACGGCGCTCGGCTTGACGGGGGTGAAATATGCGCTCGTGCTGTTTTTCCTCACCTTCGCGGCGGGAGAGTATGCCGCGCGGCAGGCGTATGAGACCTTCGTGCTCTCGCGGGTCGCGCACTTCGGCGACTACGCGGGCGTGGAGAGCCTGTATATGGCGCTCGCCACGATGTCGGTGTTCATGATCATCTCCCTCCTGCTCTGCGGCGTGACCAAGGCGTGGCACTGCGGCGGGAACCTGTGGGTGCTCGCACTCCTGACGGGCTTGGTGTTCGCGCTCCAACTGTGGGCAGTAAGTAATGATGCGATCAGAGAATTATTCACCCGTCCGCTGCTGCTCATCGCGCTGACCCTGATCACGGCGGCGGTGATTCCCCTGCTGGTGGGCTGGGGAGAAAGGAGACGTCATGCGTAGGATGATCTGTCTGTTGCTGGCGCTGCTGCCGGCGATCCTCACGGGATGCCAAAGCGCGCGGCGGATCGAGACCGCCTCGGTGATCGAAAACGTCAGCGTGCAGAGGCGCGGCGGCGCGCTCTGCTACACCTTCTATCTGCTGTCCGACAGCGAAAAGCCCGACTCCGTCACGGTATGCGCCCCCTCGTTCGAGCAGGCGCGCACCCTCGCCGAGCGGTCGTATATCCCGCACATGACCCTCGCAAAGCTCGAGCTGCTCTTGATCGAGGAGGAGGTCAGGCAGGACGTGATGAAGGGCGACATCGACTATATCGCCACACAGGCGTCCTTTTCGCCGCAGGCGCACATCGCGCTCTGCGATGAAAAGACGCTGCTGCGGCTGCAGCGCGAGGCGGCGGCGCAGTCCCTGATCGAGCGCCAGATCGACCTGCTCCGCGAGGAACACCCGCAGGTCAAAAGCGACTGCCTGTCGGTGTTCAACAGCTATGCCCGCGGCGAGAGCTTCGAGGTGCCGCTGATCACCTGCGACCGGGAGCTGAGGGTGTCGCTCGTCCGCAACGCGCCCTGATTCTTGCGTTTTCCCCGAAATATTTGTATAATAAATGCAACCGAACGCATCGCGTCGCGCGTATTATTGACAAAGGAGGGGGACAAGTGAACGGCAGGCTTTTTACGGGTTTGACATTTGAACAGACTGTGCGGAAGTATGCCGACACGGTCACGGGTGTCTGCGTCATGCGCCTGCAAAACCACGCCGACGCCGAGGACTGCTTTCAAAACACCTTCTCCAAGCTCTGGTTCAAGTCCCCCGAATTTCAGAGCGAGGAGCACCTCAAGGCGTGGCTGATCCGCGTCGCGATCCGCGAATGCGCCGATTATATGCGCAAAAACCGCCGCGTGACGGTCGCCTCTCCCGGCAAAGAGGAGAGCGAGCCGTTCCGTTTTGATCGCAGCGACATGTCATGGGCGCTGTTTAAAACGCCCGTGAAGTACCGCGAGGTGCTCTATCTCTACTACTGCGAGCAGTATAAGGTTAAGGAGATCGCCGCGATCCTGCATAAAAACGAAAACACCGTCAAATCCCTGCTGAAACGCGGTCGTGCGATTCTGAAATCCATCTACGGAGGTGAGGAGCGTTGAACGACTATGAGAATTTATTTAACGGGAAATTGCTTGACCCTGCAGCCGAACCCGGCGCATTTTCGCAGTTGAACAGCCTGAAAACCCCCGAAGGCTGGATCGAAGCCGCCCTGCAAATCCCGACAAACCGGAAAAAACCGCTGCCTCGGCACCTGCGTCCCGCTTTCATCGGCGCGGCTGCCGCTTTGATCATCGTCACGGCGGTCATCTGGACACTGGCGCTGCACGCGGGCGGTCCGGCAGCGCCGCTCCCGCCGCAGCCCGACCTGCCGATAGCCGAATCCACTGTCCCGACCTCCTCCGTCCCCGCCGAAACCACGACGGAGGGAACGGCTGCTCAGACGGCGCCGACCGCGACGGTCGCCCCCACCCATCCCGCGGCGCAGCCGACGACGCAGTCCGTGACGCAGCCGACAACGCAGCCCGTGACACATCCAACCGTACATCCGCCGACGCAGCCCGTGACACATCCGATCACGCAGCCGACGACACAGCCCGTGACGATTCCCGTTACCGTCCCCGCGACGGATCCGCTGACGGAGCTGCCGACCGTATCTCCCACCGTGACGCTTGAGGAGCCGGACATGGAGACACCGCAGTCGGTATATTTCAACGGCGATATCCGGCTGTTCATCGGTGAGGACAATCCGTTTTATCCGAGCGCCAACGTCCGTGCGGAGATACCCGGCTGCGGCGCGATGATGACGCTCCCGCTCACGGTGGGGGAGGACGGCTTCAAAACAGCGGTGTACCATCCGATCGACCTCATGCTCGACCGTTGGCAAACCTATGTGCTCCACGTCGTGAACGCCAAGGGGAACAGCCAAACCGTTTTCTTTGTGCCCGGCGACGGAGATCAAGTTCACGTTTATCTGTAAAGGAGGTATTCCCATGAAAAAAGCATTGTCATTCTTCTTGATTTTCGCGTTATTGCTCTGTCTGTTCGCTTTTCCCGTAAACGCGATCGGGGAAGGCAGCCGTTACTATCGTCAGCTTCTGAACCAATACTTCGACGGCGCGGACCTTTACCTGTCGGAGGGCGACTATGCGGAATACGAGGAGCTGTATCTGCATCAAACCGGCGGCGCGACCGACTGGGCGCTCATCCGCGCCGATATCGGCGAGCATGCCGAGGCGGAGATCGAAAGGATCATGCTCGGCAGGTATTTCTATCAGTGCGACATCGCCTTTCCCTTCACATTTACCTATGGCATCTACGACGCGGAACGCGGACGCTTTTATGACCTGTGTGAGATCGAAGACGAGAGCCGCTATCCCGATTTGCAGGAGGTGCTTGACCGCTTTCATGTGGGCAAGCGCATCGGATACGAGCCGCTGTTTTTCGATGAGTTTTGCCGCTTTGCATCGTGGGAGGGCGCACCCTATCCCGATGTGATCTTGGATTCCTACGGCGAGCTCGCCTATCACTACAGCCTGGACGGCGCGCTCGACTGGGTGCTGGTTACGGGCATGACCAACATGGAGCACCCGACGATCTGCTACGAGGTCATCGGCGACCGTGTGTTCCGCAGCAACAGTTACTCTGTGCCCTTTGATCTGACCTACGGCATTTTCAATGTGCATAGCAGGAAATTCATCGACCTGACGCAGGCGTGGCAGATGACGCGTTATGCGGCGGTGACGGAGGATCTGGAGACCCTCGGCCTCGGCGAGAAGATCGGCGATCTCAACGCCGACGGCAGGCTCGATATCGGCGACGCGACGGAAATGCAGCGCTGTCTCGCCGAGTTTTGCGATTACCCCGCGGACGACGGGGTGGAAGCGGACGGCTGGCAAAGGCTCGGCGGCAAGCCCCTCGCATACCGCTCCGACGTCAACGGCGACGGCATGCGCAGCATCAGCGACGTCACCGCAACGCAGCGGATCCTGGCGGGTATCACGGAATAAAATCACATACGGACACGGGCGCTGCCGCGCGATGCGGCGGCGCCCGTTTGCGCGCCTGTCACCGGAAAAATCCGACAAAAACAAACTTGTCAATTGTGCCCGCGTGGTGTATAATAAAGTTAAATACAGACAAAAGGTGATGTTATGCTGAAAACGTTAGCGGCACATATCAAGGGCTATGTTCGGGAGTCGGTCGCCACGCCGCTGGCGATGATTCTCGAGGTCATCATGGAAATGCTCATCCCGCTGCTGGTCAAGTCGATGATCGACAACGGGATCGATAAAACGGTAATCCAAAACGGCGTGGAGGTCGCCTCTCCCGACATCGGGCATGTCCTGCTCATGGGCGGTCTGATGGTGCTGTGCGCGCTGCTGGCGCTGCTGGGCGGCGCTTTGGGCGGCGTGTTCGGCGCCAAGGCTTCGGCGGGCTTCGCGCGCAATCTGCGCAGCGCGATGTTCCGCAATATCCAGACCTTTTCCTTCGCCAACATCGACAAATTTTCCACCGCAGGACTCGTCACGCGCATGACCACCGACGTGACCAACCTGCAAAACGCCTATCAGATGATTCTGCGCATCTGCTTCCGCGCGCCCATCAGCCTGATCGTCGCCATGACCATCACCATGCTGATCAACGCGCGCCTCGCCAGCATTTACCTGATCGCCGTGGTGTTCCTCGGCATCGTGATGTTCTTCCTGATCCGCAAGACGCACAAGACCTTTATGCAGGTGTTCGAGAAGTACGACGAGCTCAACGCCAGCGTGCAGGAGAATGTCTCTTCCATCCGCGTGGTCAAGGCGTTCGTCCGCGAGCACCATGAGATCACCAAATTCGAGCGCGCGACGCTCAACCTCTATGCGCTCTTCGTCAAGGCGGAGAAGATGATGGTGTCGGTGTCGCCGCTGATGATGCTGACCATCTACGCCTCCATCATCGCCATCAGCTGGTTCGGCGCGACGATGATCGTCGGCGGCGAGCTGAGCAAGGGCGAGCTGACGAGCATGCTGACCTACTGCATGAACATCCTGATGAACCTGATGATGATCGCGTTCATCTTCATCATGCTGACCATGAGCTTTGCCAGCGGCAAGCGTATCGCGCAGGTGCTCGAGGAAAAAGCGACCATCTGCAATCCCGAGCAGCCCGACTGCGACGTGCCCGACGGCAGCATCGACTTTGAGGACGTCGTGTTCAGCTACAGCGACAAGAGCGAGCGCCCCGTGCTCAACCACATCGACCTGCACATCAAGTCGGGCGAGACCATCGGCATCATCGGCGGCACGGGCAGCTCCAAGACGAGCTTGGTCAATCTCATCGGCAGGCTTTACGACGTCAGCGAGGGCTGCGTCAAGGTCGGCGGCAAGGATGTGCGCAGCTATGACTTAAAGGTGCTGCGCGACAAGGTCGCGGTCGTGCTGCAAAAGAACGTGCTGTTCTCGGGCACGATCTTGGATAACCTGCGCTGGGGCAACAAGGACGCCACCGAGGAGGAATGCGTCCGCGCCTGCAAGCTCGCCTGTGCGGATGATTTCATCCGCGACTTCCCCGAGGGCTATCACACCCGTATCGAACAGGGCGGCACCAACGTCTCGGGCGGTCAGAAGCAGCGTATCTGTATCGCCCGCGCCCTGCTGAAAAAGCCCCTGATCCTGATCCTCGACGACTCCACCAGCGCGGTGGACACCGCCACCGACGCCAAGATCCGCCGTGCCTTTGCCGAGGAGATCCCCGATACCACCAAGCTGATCATCTCACAGCGCGTCTCGAGCGTGGAGAACGCCGACCGCATCGTGGTGATGGAAAACGGCGCGATCAACGCCGTCGGCACCCACGAAGAGCTGATGAAGTCCTGCAAGATTTACAGCGAGATCTATATCGCCCAGACCGTCGGCAACGGCGACTTTGACAAGAAAGGAGAGAAATAATATGCCTCCTACCCCCGGAAAGCGCAGAATGACCCAGCCGCGCGCCAAGCTCGACGACCCGAAGCAGAGCGCCAAGACCTTTAAGCGGCTGATGGGCTTGATCCTCAAGCGCTACAAGGTGCACATGATCTTCGTGTTCCTCTGCATCATCATCAGCGTCCTCGCGAGCGTGCAGGGAACGCTGTTCATCCAGACGCTGTTCGACGACTATATTTCCCCGATGGTGGAGCAGGTCACGCGCGGCAGGCAGGCGGATTTCACTCCCCTGCTGCTGGCGATCGCCCGCGTCGCGGTATTCTACCTGATCGGCGCGGCGGCGACCTACACCCAGTCGCGCATCATGATCACCGTCACACAGGGCACCATGCGCGACCTGCGCAACGATATCTTCCGCCACATGGAGAGCCTGCCCATCAAGTATTTTGACACCCACGCGCACGGCGACATCATGAGCGTCTATACCAACGACGTCGATACCCTTCGCCAGATGATCAGCCAGAGCATGACACAGGTCTTTACGAGCGCGATCACGATCGTCGCCTCTCTGGTGAGCATGTTCGCGCTGAGCGTCCCGCTGACGCTGCTGACCCTCGCCATGGTGGGCGTGATGCTCTTTGTCTCCAAGACGTTGGCGGGCAAGAGCGGCAAGTATTTCGTCGCCCAGCAGACTGACCTCGGCGCGGAGAACGGCTTCATCGAGGAAATGATGAAGGGACAGAAGGTCGTCAAGGTCTTTAACCACGAGGAGCAGAGCGTCGAGGATTTCGACGTCCTCAACGACAAGCTCTTTGATTCCTCCTACAACGCCAACATGTTCGCCAACGTCATCATGCCCGTCAACGGTCAGCTCGGCAACCTCAGCTATGTGCTCTGCGCGATCGCGGGCAGCCTGCTGGCGATCTCCTGCGGCGGCATTCCCGTACTCGGACTGTCCCTCGGTTCCCTGGTCAGCTTTTTGACCTTTAACAAGAACTTTTCCCAGCCGATCAACCAGGTCAGCCAGCAGTTCAACAGCATCGTCATGGCGCTGGCAGGCGCAGAGCGCATCTTTGCCCTGCTCGATGAGCCGAGCGAGGAGGACAACGGCTATGTCACCCTCGTCAATGCCGAGTACCGCGACGGCAAGCTCTGCGAGACCGACAAGCGCACGGGTCTCTGGGCGTGGAAGCACACCCATCAGGCGACGGGCGAGGTGGAATACAAGCCTCAGCGCGGCGACTTGGTGATGGATGACGTCGATTTCGGCTACACCGACGACAAGATGGTGCTCCATAATGTGGACATCTATGCCAAGCCCGGACAGAAGATCGCCTTTGTCGGCTCCACGGGCGCGGGAAAGACGACGATCACCAACCTGATCAACCGGTTTTATGATATCCAAGACGGCAAGATCCGCTACGACGGCATCAATATCAACAAGATCAAGAAAGCCGATCTGCGGCGCTCGCTGGGCGTTGTCCTGCAGGAGACGAACCTGTTCTCCGACACGATCATGGAGAATATCCGCTACGGCAGGCTCGACGCCACCGACGAGGAGGTCATCGCCGCGGCGAAGCTCGCCAACGCGGACAGCTTTATCCGCCAGCTCCCCGACGGCTACAACACTGTCATCAAAGCGGACGGCGGCAGCCTGAGCCAGGGACAGCGGCAGATGCTCGCGATCGCCCGCGCGGCAGTCGCAGACCCGCCCGCGCTGATCCTCGATGAAGCGACCAGCTCGATTGACACCCGCACCGAGAAGATGGTGCAGGAGAGCATGGATAAGCTGATGAAGGGCAGGACGACCTTTGTGATCGCCCACCGCCTGTCCACCGTCAAGAACTCCGACTGCATCATCGTGCTGGAGCACGGCAGGATCATCGAGCGCGGCACCCATGAGCAGCTGCTCGAGCAAAAGGGCAAATACTACCAGCTGTACACGGGAAAAGCGTCCTGACGCCAAATGACCTATGAAGCATTTTGTTGTTAACCTTTCAAAAGCAGTCCTTCTTGTGCTTCTTGCGGCGCTGCTTGGTGCCTGCGAGCGGGAAGCGCAGCCGTTTTCGCCGACGCTTTCGGTGCATTTTCTCGACGTCGGCGAAGGCGATTCGATCTTTATCGAGCTGCCGGAGCATAAAGCCATGCTTGTCGACGCGGGAGACAGCTATCTCGGCTTGGACATCACCGAGTATATCCAAAAGGCGGGCTATCGGAAGATCGATTATCTCGTAGCCACGCACCCGCATGCCGACCACATCGGCTCGATGTCCTATATCGTGCGGCACATGCCTGTCGGAGATGTGTATATGCCCCGCGTGTCTGAGGGTTCCGTGCCCTTCCGGAATCTGCTCAGCGCGCTCAAGGAGCAGGGGCTTACGGTCAAGGAGGGAAAAGCGGGCGTGAATATCCTGCACAGCGGTGAAACGTCCGTCGATATCCTTGCGCCCGAGTCGATCGATGAGGAGGAGCTGAACAACTGCTCGCTCGTCCTCAAACTCACCTGCGGCAGGCACCGCGTGCTGCTCACGGGCGACATGGAAGCGAAAGCGATGGAGGTGCTCGATGCGGATCTCGGCGCCGATGTGTTGAAGGTCGCGCACCACGGCAGCGCCGACGCACTGAGCGAGTCGCTGCTCAGGCGGATCGCGCCCCGTGTGGCGGTAATCAGCTGCGGTGCCGGGAACGACTATGGTCACCCGCATGCCGATACCGTCAGGCTGCTGACGCGCTCGGGCGTCAAAATCTACCGCACCGATGCCGACAAGACCGTGATCGTCACATCCGACGGAAAGACCTTGAAGGTCACCGCCGGCAATCCGTCCATGGAAAGGGGCAACTGATGAAACGATTGACAGTAGACCGATTTGAGGGCGACAAGGTCGTCCTGATCTGTGAGAACGGCGACGTCGCCGTTCTGGAGCGGACCGCGCTCCCGAAAAAACTCAAAGAGGGCGATGTGCTGGATTTTGAGGCAGGGAGCTGCTATCTCAATGCCGAGGAAACCGCTCGCCGCCGAAGAAAGATCCAAGAAATGATGGCGTCGCTTTTGGAGGAGCAGTAGGGATTCCCGCCGAAAAAACTTTAAAAAAACCTATTGACAATCGCCCTGTGTTATGCTATAATATCTCCTGTTGGGAAATCAACAGAAAGATAAGCGAGTGTGCTGGAATAGGCAGACAGGCACGTTTGAGGGGCGTGTGTCTTTGACGTACGGGTTCAAGTCCCGTCACTCGCACCATGGAACAGAGGAGTATTCCAAAGAATACTCCTCTGCTCCGTTATACAAACAAGCAAGCGAGTGACGGGACTTGAAGGCGAGCGAACAGAAAACAGTCCGGTGGACTGTTTTCCGCGAGAGCGCAGCAGAAGCGTAAAGCTATGCTCACGCCGCAAAAAACGAAAACATGACGATACTCCCCCAAAAATCTTACGTCACTCGCACCATGGAACAGAGGAGTATTCCAAAGAATACTCCTCTGTTCCGTTATACAAACAAGCAAGCGAGTGGCGGGACTTGAAGGCGAGCGAACAGAAACCCTGTGCCACGCGCACCGGTTTGCAGGATCTATAATGGAGAAACAAAGATATGAATTCACAAATGATAGATAAAGGAAACGATTTCGATTTCGGCAGGACCTCTGCGGCGTATGCCGCGTACCGGGATATCTATCCCAAAAGCATGTACGATAAGCTGATCTCCTTCGGCATCGGGAAAAAAGGGCAGCAGATCCTCGACCTCGGCAGCGGCACGGCTGTTCTTCCCGTTAACCTGAGCCATACGGGAGCGCAGTTTGTTGCCGCCGATATCTCCGAAAACCAAGTTGCATACGGTAAGCGCTTGACCGATCAAAAGGGCATTCCGAATATCCGCTTCAAGGTCTGCTCCGCCGAAGAAACCGGCTTTGCGGATAACAGCTTTGACGTCGTCACGGCGGTACAGTGCTTTCAATATTTCGACGCCGAAAAAGTTGCGGATGAAATAACCCGAGTGCTGAAGCCGCAGAAACTGTTCTGCAAAATCTTTATGGATTGGCTGCCTTTGGAGGACGCCGTCATCGCCGAGATGGAGAAGCTTGTCCTGCAATACAATCCCGCTTGGAGCGGGAACAGCTTCGATCAATACCGCTATCGTTATCCCGAATGGGCGGAGGGAAGATTGATGATCGATACGATCCACTCTTATGATACGGTGATCGAGTTCTCAAAGGAAGCGTGGCTCGGAAGGATCATGACCTGCCGCGGCGTCGGCGCAAGCTTGCCCGAGGATGAGGTGAAGGCGTTCGAGCGCGAGTACCGCGAGCGCTTGAAAAAATACGCAGAGCCGCTTCGCTTGAAGCATCAGATCCATATCGAGATCTACCGTTCAATGAAGCAGCCCTGCGCAACAGAGTAAGCTATTTACTTATTTACAGAGAAAGTGAAAGCGGTTCATCATAGCGAGGATTAACGGAGGAGCGGTAAGCGGGTTCGGTTTGCCCGTGCGGCTCGCACTCGCCTTCGAATCCCGCCGAGGACCATAGCAAAGGTAAAAAACAACAAGGATACCCTTGGGGGTATCCTTGTTGTTTTGGCGTCCTCGGCGGGATTCGAACCCACGGCCTTCCGCTTAGGAGGCGGACGCTCTATCCTGCTGAGCTACGAAGACATACGGTATTTTGCATTCCCTATTGTACATGATTCGCGTTCCTTTGTCAAGTGCAACCGCTCAAATAAGGTTTTTCTCAAATAACGGGAGGAGATAGAAAAATAAGACTTGACAAACTGCCGTGATTATGTTAAAATAACTCATGCTGACATAAGGCATTTTTGGAGAGATGTCCGAGTGGTTTAAGGAGCTAGTCTTGAAAACTAGTGATCCCGCAAGGGACCAAGGGTTCGAATCCCTTTCTCTCCGCCAATTGAATTAATTATAACACTTTACGATACGGAGGATTACTCAAGTGGTGAAGAGGCTCCCCTGCTAAGGGAGTAGGTCGTCTAAAAAACGGCGCGAGGGTTCAAATCCCTTGTCCTCCGCCAAACATCAGAAAATACTTGACAGTCATATGAACTTGTGATATAATCATCTAAAATCGATTCAGGGAGTGAGAACCATGCAGCAAAACGCTTTGGACAGCGCAGCTTCCGCTGAAATGACCTGCGGCACCTTCGCGCTGTTTCGCCCGATGATCCGGGCGACCGACGGACTGACACTGCGTCAGGTCTGCGCGGTGACGAATCTGGAGCCCAGCACCATCCAAAACTGGATCAAGCGCGGATTCGTGGCGCGCCCGGTCAATAAGAAATACCGCGAGCGCCAGCTGGCGCGCATTCTGCTGATCGGCGATCTGCGCGACTGCATGAAAATCGATAACATCGGCGCGCTCTTGGCGCTGGTGAACGGCGACACCGAGGATGTTTCCGACGACATCATCTCGGAGGAGCAGCTTTATGATTACCTGCGCGCCGTGATCGGCAGGGCAGGAAAGGGCGCCCTGCCCTTTGAGAAGATCCCCGCAGCCGTGCGGGAGGTCACACACGACTACATCCCCACCGACGACACCGCAGCCGATCGGCTCAACGAGGCGCTGACGGTGATGGCATACGCCTACACGGCGGGACAGTATAAACAGGAAGCCGACAGACGGTTTCAACTGATGAAGGAGGAACACCATGAAAATCCACACAGATAATGAGAACGGCGCAGCAACCGTCAAGAAATTCAACTGGAAGCGACTGGCGATCATCTGCGCAGCGGCGCTGGTCGTCATAATCACCGCCGTCAACTGCCTGACGGTGGTCGACGCGGGCCACACGGGCGTTGTCGTCACGCTGGGAAGCGTCAACGAGGGCGTCTTGCAGGAGGGCATCCACGCAAAGCTGCCCTTTGTGCAGAACGTCGTCAAGATCGACAACCGCATCCAAAAGCTGGAGGTCAACACCGAGGCGTTCTCCAAGGACCTGCAGAGCGTCAAGACCGTGCTCGCGATCAACTATCGCGTCGACACGTCCAAGAGCTACAGCATCTACAAGAACATCGGCGCGGACTATGAGAACGTGCTGGTCGTGCCCGCAGTCAACGAGGTGCTCAAGGCGATCACCGCCCAGTACACCGCCGAGCAGAGCGTGACCAACCGCGTGCTGATCTCCGAGGGTCTCGTCAAGGGGCTGAACGCGAAGCTCAACGATGTGGGACTTTACGTCACCGACGTCAACATCATCGACTTTGACTTCTCCGAGGCGTTCATCACCGCCATTGAGGAAAAGCAGGTCGCACAGCAGAAGCTCTTGAAGGCGGAGACCGAGAAGCAGACAGCCATCACCAACGCGCAGGCGGCTGCCGAGGCGGTCAAGATCAAGGCGGAGGGCGACGCCGAGGCGAACAAGAAGCTGAACGAATCCCTGACCGAAAAGGTCCTCGAAAACAAGAAAATCGAAAAGTGGAACGGCGAGCTGCCCAAGGTCAGCGGCAGCGGCGGCACGATCATTGATATCGGCTCCGTCGACGGTTCCGCAGCAAAAGCAGAGTAAGCGAGGTATTGACATGATTATCGGCATTATCGCGTTTTTCGTGATCATCGGAATTCCCGTGATCCTGATGGTGCGCAACTACAACTATAACCACCGCTTCGGTGAGGGCTTGTTCAAGGACAGCGAGTACAACCTGGATGAGCCGGAGGCGCTTGCGGATAAGAATTACTATGACGATCAAGCGTTAAAAAAAGAAAACTTGTGGAATAAAAAGCCTTGATTTTTCGGTTCATTAGTGCTATCATACTAAGAGATAACACGATGACGGAGAGAGTAGTCTTGCCCCCTGCCGGGAAAGAGAGACGCGTCGGCGGCTGAAAGCGCGTTCCGGCAGTGCAAGGTGAAGTTCGCTCCCGAGTGGCGCGCCTGAACAGGAAGTAGGGCGCGACGGGTGACACCGTTAACTGTTCCGAGTGTTTGCATTCGCTTATGCAAAAATCAGGGTGGTACCGCGGAAGAAGCTTTCGTCCCTGCGTCATGACGGCGCAGGGACTCTTTTTTTGGGACCGGCATGATCTGTAACTCATAACTCACGGAGGTTATTTATGGATAGAATCAAAGCATTGCAAGAAGAATTTCAGGAAAAGCTTGCGCAGATCGTCGATCTGAACGCGCTCGAAAAGATGCGCGTCGACTATCTGGGCAAAAAGGGCAGCATTACCGCGCTGCTCAAGGGCATGAAGGATCTCACCAATGAGGAGAAGAAATCCTTCGGCGCGGAGGTCAATAAGCTCAAGGGCTTCGCCGCAAAGAAGATCGAGGAGAAGGTCGAGGAATTGCGGCAGGCAGAGGTCGCGCGCGAGATCGCGTCCATGCCCAAGTTCGACATCACCGCCCCCGCCGACCTGTCGCGCGGCTCCTATCATCCGATCACGCTGGTGCAGCGCCAGTGCGAGAACATCTTTAAGTCCATGGGCTTCACCGTGGAGGACTATCCCGAGGTGGTCACCGACTACGAATGCTTTGAGTCGGTCAACATCCCCAAGCACCATCCCGCCCGCGACATGCAGGATACCTACTACCTGACCAACGGTCAGCTGCTGAAATCGCAGACCTCTGCGGCGCAGAACGCGATCCTCAGAAAGTACGGCAAAAACCTCAAAGAAAACGGCGTGCCCATCAAGGCGATCTTCCCGGGACGCTGCTTCCGAAACGAGGCGACCGACGCCAGCCATGAGAATACCTTCTTCCAGATGGAGGGCATGATGGTCGACAAGGACATCTCCATCTCCAACCTGATCTTCTTTATGAAGACCATGCTTTCCGAGGTGTTCCGAAGAGACGTCAAGGTGCGTCTGCGCCCGGGCTTTTTCCCCTTCGTTGAGCCGGGCTTCGAGCTGGATATCAACTGCCTGATCTGCGGCGGCGAGGGCTGCGCCTCCTGCAAGCACAGCGGCTGGCTGGAGCTTTGCCCCTGCGGCATGATCCATCCCAACGTGCTGCGCGAGGGCGGCATCGACCCCGACACATACACGGGCTTTGCCTTCGGCTTGGGGCTGACCAGACTCGCGATGATGGAATACAAGATCAAGGACATCCGCGACCTCAACAGCGGCAGCCTGAAAGCGCTGTCACAGTTCACGGACGACGAATAAGGGAGGAGAGCTTGCTATGTTTTTATCAATGAACTGGATTTCCGATTTCGTTGACCTTTCGGGTCTCGACAAGACGGAGCTGATCCATCAGTTTTCACTGTCCACCGCCGAGGTGGAAAACGATATTTTCTTCAAGGGCAGCGACATCAGCGGCATCGTCGTCGCCGAGATCAAGTCGGTGGAGAACCACCCCGACTCCAAAAAGCTGCACCTGCTCAAGGTCGACGCAGGCGACGGCGAGCTGACCGACGTAGTCTGCGGCGCGCCGAATGTGCGCGTCGGCATGAAAACCGCCTTTGCCAAGGTGGGCGCCCAAATCGGCGACATCACCATCGCGCCCCGCAAGCTGGCGGGCTATACCTCCAACGGCATGTGCTGCGGCGAGTCGGAGCTGGGCATCAGCGACGACAACTCGGGCATCATGGAGATCACCGATGACATCCCCTGCGGCACCGACCTCAAGAGCGTCTACGAGATCGACGACATCGTCTTTGAGGTCGACAACAAGTCGCTCACCAACCGCCCCGACCTCTGGGGTCACTACGGCATCGCCAGAGAGTTTGCCGCGCTGGCGGGCAGACCCTTAAAGCCGCTGGAGACCGAGGATCTGAGCGCCTATAACAGCCTGCCGCAGGTCGACCTCAAAATCGAGGATCCGCTTTGCTACCGCTACTCCTGTTTGCAGGTCGAGAACATCAAGCGCAGCGTCAGCCCCGTCAACATGCGCATCCGTCTCTACTACTGCGGCATGCGCGCCATCAACTTCCTCGCCGACCTCACCAACTACCTCATGCTGGAGATGGGTCAGCCCATGCACGCCTTTGACTCCCGCAAGGTCGGCATGATCCGCATCAAGCGCTTTGACAAGCCCTTTGTGTTTCAAACCCTCGACGGCGTGGAGCGCAACGTGGATGAAAACACCCTGATGATCTGCAACGACGACACCCCCGTCGCCATCGCCGGCATCATGGGCGGTCTCGACTCCGAGATCGTGGCGGACACCACCACTCTGACGCTGGAATCCGCCACCTTTGACGCGGCTTCCATCCGCAAGTCGACCGTCCGTCTCGCGCACCGCACCGACGCGTCCATGCGCTATGAAAAGAGCCTTGACCCCGAGCTGACGGTTCCCGCGATCGCGCGTCTTTTAAATCTTTTAAAGAAATATGATGAGGGCGCGACCGTCGTTTCCGCGCTCACCGACGAATATGTCTATCACTTTGACAAGGTAGAGCTGAACTTCAACAAGTCCTTTGTCGACCGCTACACGGGCATCGAGATCGACAACGAGACCATCGTGAAAACCCTGCAAAGCCTCGGCTTTCAGGTATCGCTCGACGGCGACAACTTCGACGTGACCGTGCCCTCGTGGAGAGCCACCAAGGACGTCACCATGAACGCCGATATCATCGAGGAGATCACCCGCATCTACGGCTACGACAACTTTGCCGTCCACACCACCCGCTCGCCGCTCTATCCCGTGCGCATGGACGAGGTGAAGCGCAACGAGGAGAAGATCAAGGAAGTCCTCGTCAAGCGCTATGATCTCCACGAGCTGCACTCCTATGTGTGGGCGTACTATGACGAATTGAAGGTGCTCGGCATCGCGGTCGAGGACAACATCAAGCTCGCCAACGCCACCAACCCCAACATCGAGACCATCCGCAACTCGATGATCCCCACCCAGCTCTGTCAGGTCAAGACGAACGTCGGCTACGCGCCCGAGTTCGGCATCTTTGAGATCGGCAGAGTCGTAACGGGCATGACGGCGGATAATCTCTGCATCGAGAAGAAAATGCTCGCCGTGACCCTTTACAGCAAGACGGCGGATGTCAAGGCGCTGTATTTCAAGCTGCGCGATATCCTCGCCACCGTCGCCGACGACATCAAGCACCGCGCGCTCGGCTTTGCCGAAGCGCAGCCGACCCATGACTATGAGCACCCCGTCAACCTCAACCGCGTGCTGCTCGACGGCGCGGACATCGGCGTGATGGGCATTGTCCATCACACCGTCGGCAAGAAGATCGACAAGAAAGCGTCGATCGTGTTCGCCGAGATCGATATGCAGGCGTTCGCGGATATCGACAACGCCTCCATCGTCTATGAGGAGCCGTCCAAGTTCCCGCCGATGGATTACGACATCAGCGTCGTGATCCCCAAGGGCGTGCTGTTCGCCGATATGGCGGCATGCTGGAAAGACGAGGGCAAGGGTATTTTGAAGGGCGCCAAGGTCGTCGACAGTTACGACACCGAGCTGTTCCACAGCGAGACCATCCGCTTTGAATTCTCCTCGCATGAGCGCACCCTCGCGATGACAGAGGTGCAGGAGATCATGGACAGGATCGTCAGGAACCTCAACGCCATCCATGTCAATTTGAGATAATAATACTAAACTCAAATAAAAAATAGACAATCTTTGCGGTCTATTTTCCGCAATACTTCGTTGTCGTCTCGTCGTCGCGCGCTGTGCTTGCTGGTTAGATAAGACCATGATATTTTCGCTCGGTGAGGAGAAGGATGACCAGATCAAGGCGGGACTTACCATCGTATATGATGCGTTGAGGCAGAAAGGCTATAATCCCATCAATCAGATCGTAGGTTACATCCTCTCGGAGGATCCCACCTACATCACCACCTACAACAACGCCCGCAATATCATCAGCAAAATTGACCGCGACGACTTACTGGAAGCCCTGGTGAAGTCATACCTGAACGTATAATAATATCATACAGAAAGGATTGGTGCCTTGTGGCAGACAGCAAAAAGGCAGGGGAGTTTTTCACCTATAAAGGCAGGCCCCTTGTCCGCTGCGGTGACGAGATCTACTACGGCAACATGGAGGAGCCGTATGTCATCAGAATGCAGATAAAAAGCAAGAAGGAAGTCAACGGCGAGGAGATCGCAGACAAGGTGACGGTGCAGCTGATGGCGACCGACCCCTATCTTTCTCCGCGCAAGCAGCTGGTGAAATCCAGCGAGAAGAACGGATTGTATCTGGCGATGGACATTGCGGACATCTGGCTGGAGCGCGCGCTTTCCGGAAAAAAGAAGTGATGAAAAAGGTCGGCGGGAGCCGACCTTTTTGGTTTAACGGGAATGAATGAATGAAAAAAGCGGCTCCGAGGAGCCGCTTTTCAATTAGCTTTTAAATCAGCCCTGATTCTTAAGCTGGATCGCACCTACGATGTAGAGAACGGGGATGACCAGACCTGCGAGGATGGTGAAGATCTGGACAGCGTGAGTACCGGTGGAGAACAGGATGTTACCGATCAGCGAAAGAGCCGCGCAGATGCCGCCGAAGATGATCATCTTCTGAGCAGCCTCGGGGTTGTTCCAGTTCTTCTTGCCGGTGACGCCGGCGATGATCTCGAATACAGCGCCCGCGATGATGATGACAACACCGACCCAAACAAGCGCCATAACGGGAGCGGCAACACTGCCGTAACCGCTTGCTTCCAGAGCTGCGTTGATCTCGTCACCGTTCGCAGCAACGACTGCCTGGCCGAGACCGGCGAAGATCGCGACGAAGAAGCTCGCAACCGCAGAGACGATACCGCCGATCATCATGATGATGCTGACGACTTTCAAAAGCATAGATCCCTTTTGTTCCATTGAATAATCCTCCTTAGATTATAAAAAAGATGTTGTGGCTGTTAACCACCCCTATTATACCATAGAATGGTGAAAATGAGTATTACAACTTTGTTATTTATCAAAAAAAAAATCACAGGAATTAGGAAGGTATAACCGATGTTTTTGTCGCATATACTGATAATCGGAACACAAAAGCGGGCTGTCGTTTTGTGCGACAGCCCGCTGTGCGGATCAAATCAGACGCCGATGCCTTCCTTGTAGATCTTGGTGATCTGTTCGGCGTTGTCGGAGACGATCATCGAAAGATACAAGCCGTTCTGTTCCACCTTGCAGCCCTCGATCATTTTCGCCTGTTCGGCGTTGTAATTCTTGTTCTGGTTGAGCTTGGAGTTGAAGCGGTTGTCGAGCTTCTCCTTGATCGCCGCGGCGTTGGTGTCGTCCGCCGCCTTGACCAGCACGATCTCCTCCTGATTGACGCCCGAGCCGTTGACGCCGCCGGCGTATTCGCTGATCATGTCCTCGGTGATGCCGTAGTATCTTTTCAGCTTTTTGACGTCGTCAAACTCGTTGAAGTCCTCGAAGGTGACCTCGCTTTTGATGGTTGTCCAAACCTCGCTGAGCGGCTTGGCAGCGGTTTCCGTCTTGCTTGCCTCGCCGGAGGAGCCGCAGGCGCAGAGCACGGCGCAGAGCGCGATGACAACAGCGAGGATGATGGCAGTTTTTTTCATCTTACATTCTCCTTTAAGTATTGTACCCACAATTCGCAGGCTTCATCGGTAAAGTGGATGCCCTGACCGTCGGGGTCGCCGCAGTATTCGAGCGGCAGGCAGCCGTCCTCATCGGCGAGCGCGTGATAGAGGTCGAGGTACTGGTAGCCGTTCTCATTGGCGAACTGCTCCAGTCTTTCATCCAGCTCTCTGATTTTGGTGTTGTTGAGCACGTCACCCTCTGCGGAAGGGATCATCGGGGTGACCGATTCGATGTAGAAGGTGACGTCGGGCGAGTTCTTCTTGATATTGCCGATCAGCGTATTGGCGTTCTCCATGGCGCCGTCCACGCCGCTCAGACCGATATCGTTCATGCCGAGCATGATGAACACCTTTTTGGCGCCCGTCACCTTGGCGCAGTCCTCGGTCAGGTAGGTCTGACCCTGATAGTAGGGGTGGACCGCGTCGGGATCGTCCAACGGCCACAGGGCGTTGGTGTAGCTGAGGCTGCCCGCGCAGAAGAACTGCGTGTCCGAAAGCGCCTCGGGGTGATCCTCGCAGTAGTAGCTGAGCTTGAGGGTCACGCTGTCGCCGACAAAAACGGCGTCGTCAAACCAGGCGGCGTCCACGCCGGCGCCGGCTTTCGGCGGTGTCGTTGCGGCGGGGGCCGTGGCGTCGGCTGCATGGGTGGCAGCGACGGCGTTGGTTTGCGGTTGGGTTACGGCAGCCTGTGTCGTTTCTTCCGTTGCTCCGGTCATCTCCGCAACGAAAGCTTCGCTGCGATGGGTGATCGCGGGAAAAGCCTTTGGCTTTTCAGCGTTGGAACAGGCACAAAGGCAAGATATTACTATGAAACCGCCGAGCGCGGCGGAAAGTACAGAATGCTTTTTCACAGTCTGCCTCCTATGACGATATTATCCCTATTATAATTGTTTTCCTTTCATGTGTCAAGATACTTTGTGTATTCGGCATAAGTTTTTGCTTGATTATCGTGAATTGCGCCGAAATTTTAATTTGTGCAAAAAAATTGTAGAAACTTGCGGATAAATGTGCTAGAATAATTATGGGTTTGCATAAAGTGAACAAAAAGCGGCTGCACAAGGCAAGGTGCGGAGCTGTTTCGGCAGCATGCTCCGGTTTTGCCCTGCGGCGCTGTTTCGGAGATTATGCCGCCCGACGGAAGAGAGAAAAACGGGTAATTTGCGGCGCGTCCGGACGGGCGCACGAGGTGGAAAACATGGAAACTAACATTGTATTAAGCATTTTTAGCGTACTGGGCGGTCTCGGCCTGTTTTTGATCGGCATGAAACAGATGGGCGAGGGCTTGGAGCTCGCAGCGGGCAATAAGCTGAGAGTCATGCTGCAAAAGATCACCGGCAACAAATTCATCGCCATGCTCGTCGGCGTGCTTGTCACCGCCGTCATCCAAAGCTCCTCGGCGACCGACTCGATGGTCGTCGGCTTTGTCAACGCGGGACTGATGGACATCTACCAGAGTATCGGCATCCTCTTCGGCTCCAAGATCGGTACCACCGTCACCTCGCTGATCCTCTCCTTCAACATCAACGACATCGTACCGCTGTTCACCTTTGCGGGCGCGCTTGTCATCACCTTTGCCAAGAAAAACAACTACCGCTACTACGGCCAGATCCTCGCGGGCTTCGGCATCCTGTTCATGGGCATGCACATGATGAGCGAGAACTTCGGCTTCCTCAAGGAGTCCGAGGTGTTCCGCAACATCGTCTCCACCATGTCCTCGCCGATCCTCGGCCTCTTGGTCGGCATGGTCTTTACCGGCATCATCCAAAGCTCCTCGGCGTCCGTCGGTATCCTGATGGGCTTGGGCTTCAGCGGTGTTGTCAGCATCGAAAACTGTATCTTCATCATCTTCGGCATGAACGTGGGCGCCTGTATGCCCGTGTTCCTGTCCTCGGCGGGCGCTAACCGCGAATCCAAGCAGGTGGCGCTGTCCAACTTCCTGACGAGCTTTTTGGCGTCGATCCTTTTGTCGCTGATCGTCGTGGGCATGTCGGCGACGCCCTATTCGCTGCCGACGCTGCTCAACAGCGTTCCCTTCCTCAAGGGCAACACGCCCGCGCAGATCTCGACGGTGCACATCGCCTTCAACGTGCTGCGCACCATCATCTTCCTGCCGCTTTCGACGCCGATCATCAAGCTGACAAAGCTGATCCTGCGCGACGTCGACGAGGAAAAGGAGAAGATGGAGACCGTCTATCTCGATACCCGAATCCTCACCACCCCGCCGATGGCGGTTCTGTCGGTCGAGAACGAGTGCAAGCGTCTGGGAGAGCTGTCCCGCAAGAATTACAAATACGCCATGAAGGCGTTCTTTGAGGGCGACACGCGCCTGATCGAGAAGGTCGAGAAGAACGAGAAGGTCATCGACTACCTCACGCATGAGATCACCCGCTATATCGTCAAGATCAACGGTCTCGACATCGTCGACAGCGACCGCAAGACCATGGGCGTCATGTACTCGGCGATCCAGGATATGGAGCGCATCGGCGACCACGCCGAAAACATCGTCGAGCATGCCAAGGAGATGATCGCGAACAAGGTCAAATTCTCCGACGACGCGATGGGCGAGCTGCACCACCTCGACGAGCTGGTCACCAAGCTGCTCGACGACGGCCTGACGCTGTTCAACGCGCAGAACGTCGACTTTGATATCGCCAAGACCGTGATCGAAACCGAAAGTTCGCTTGACAGCCATGTCAAGATCTATAAGTTCAACCATATCAACCGCATGAACGAGGGCATTTGCAGCGCCGAAAACGGCACGATCTTCCTCGACATGCTCACCATCCTCGAGAGAGTCGGCGACCACGCCAACAATGTGGCGTTCTCGATCCCGAGAAATAAGCTCGGCTCTATCGTGAAAAGAGGTTAATTGAATGAAACACAGACTGTTGCCGCTGCTGCTGGCGCTTGTTCTCTGCACGGCGGCATTCACCGCATGCTCACCGCAGGAGGAATCCTACGGCGGGGATGCTGTCAACCGTGTCTATCCCGAGGGCGAGGGCCGTTACTATCAGGCGACGCCGTCGGAGGTTGCCTCGACCGAGTTCACCGCAGCGGCTTCTCTGTCAACACAGCCGTCGAGTCAGCCGACAACCAAATCCAAAACACCGGGCACCTCCGCTTCCACGGCGACCCCATCCTCCACGGTGCCCGCGACCACACAGGCGGGCATTCCGCGCGACAATGTCGGCAGCGGCAACATCAACCCCAACATCGGCGGCATCCAGAGCGACATGGCGGCGCAGATCGACGCGCTGCCCGTCAGGTCGATCTCTCTGAGCGAGACCTCGCTGACGCTGGAGGTGGGCGAGAGCAAGGAGATCGAGATCTATTTCAATCCCTCCGACGCCGCCAACAAGACCTGTACCCTTGTGACCGACAACGGCAATTTCCGCGTGAGCGCGCTGGGCAGGACCGTTACGGTGACGGGCAACAAGGCGGGCACCGGTACGCTGACCGTTATCTCGCACAATGACCACCGCGCGACCTGCGATATCACGGTCAAACACAGCGAGCAGGACGAGATAACCGACGACACCTCGCTGCCGCACAGGGAGCTTGTCACCGTCGAAAACGCCGAGCGCTGGACGGATGCCATCATCGACAGGCTGGAGACGCTGGGCATGACCCGCAACACGGGTCTGCAGGGCGAGAGCTTCCGCGTCACCACCGATGACCTGACGAACATGTCCTTCAACGAGGCGGCGGTCGACCTCGCCGCACAGGCGGATTATCTGGCGACGAACATGAGCAACGGCGAGTATTACGACTATGATTTCAACTGCGTCTGTCTGGCGCAGGGCAACGGAGAATTCTATTATGTCGTCGCGCTTCGCCAGCGATAACAACTATTTTGAGCCGGCTGTGTAAGCCGGCTCTTGCTTTTCCCGATCGGTAACAGCTTGTTCCTGTCGGTGCCCGCTTTTGTATCAAATTGTTCATTAAGATTTCAATATTGTTAAAAGCGAACACAAATGGATTGTCGGAAAACCCTTGACAGTGCTTTTTGCACAGTGTACAATAGAAGATGACAGATTATGGAAAGATTAGGGGAAATAAAATGGAGATATCAAAAACCGTGTATTACCGTCCCGCGCCTGTGCTGCCCGCGACGCTGCTGATCGTGGACTGCACCTGCAAGCCGCGCGTCGTACCGCTGCGCGGGGATATGACATTCGGCCGTATCTACAACGGCCCGCCGTGTAATATCACCGTCCGGTCGGCGATCGTCGGCAGACGTCACGGCGAATTTGTCTATGACGACAGCGAGGGAGTCTATTATTATATTGATAATAACAGCCTCAACGGCACCTACATCAACGGCGTCAAGCTCGAGCGCTATAACGAGCGCGGCTCGCGTGCCTGCCGCCTGAACGACGGCGATATCATCCGCGTCGACCGCAAGACGCTCAATCAGCCGCATCCCGAGGCAGTCATCATGATCTTCTGCACCAGCCTGCGCTATGACGAGTCGTGGAAGCTCTTCAACACCTCGCGCCTGGTCAATATCACCATCGGACGCGGAGAGAACAACGTGGTGCGGCTCACAGACCTCGCCACCTCGCGCGAGCACGCGATCCTGCGCCGCGAGCAGGTCGGCTGGACGATCTTCGACAACAACAGCCAGAACGGCGTCAGCGTCAACGGCAGAGAGGTGGAGAACAGCAGCCATGTCAGTGACCACGACGTCATCAAGATCGCCAACACCACCATCATCGTCTTCGGCAATGTGCTGATTTACAACAATCCCAAGGAGAGCACGGGCAACCTCGCCGTCCACATCGAGAAAAAGACCGTCGATTTCGGCAGAAAGACCCTGCTGAGTCACATCGACTTCCAAGTTGACAGCGGCGATTTTGTGCTCATCCTCGGCGGCTCGGGCGCCGGCAAAACCACCCTCGTCAAGGCGATCCTCGGCGACGGCAAGGCGGACGGCAGGATCATCCTCAACGGTCAGAACCTCTATGAGAACTTCAAGAGCATGAAATCCCAGATCGGCTTGGTGCCGCAGTTTTTGACCCTGCGCGTCAACGACACCGTCAAGGACACCCTGATGGATATCGCCGACATCAAGCTCGACCGCAAGAACTACTCCAAGGAGGAGAAGCTCCGCCGCATCAACGAGATCATGGAAAAGGTCGGCATCACCAATTTGCAGAACCGCCTGATCTGCCAGCTCAGCGGCGGTCAGAAGAAGAAGGTCTCGGTCGCCTATCAGCTCGTCGGCTTCCAGAAGGTGTTTATCTGCGACGAGCCCGACTCCGGTCTCGATGCCGCCTCGCGCACCCAGCAGATGGAGATCCTCAGCGAGATCGCGGGCAACGACAAGATCGTCATGGTCATCACCCATGAGCCTGACGACGCCATCGACGTGAACACGGGGCTTTCCCTGTTCAACAAGGTCATCGTCCTCGCCAAGAGCACCAAGGACAACGCGGGTCACCTCGCCTTCTTCGGCAACGTCGATGAAGCGAAGGCGCACTTTGGCGTTAAGAAACTGCAGGATATCATGATCCAGATCAACCCGCCCTATGAAGGCGGCAAGGGAAGAGCCGATTATTTCATCGATAAATTCAATGCTATGCAAAGGAGACCCATGTATGAATGACACCTCGTTTTTTACACAGACCCATGTTTATTTTAAAAAGGTATTCCGCATTTCGCTGCGTGAGAAGGCTTGGAAATTCCTGATCTTTGCCGCGATTATCGCCTCCATTGTGGCGCTGATCGTCGGTCCCGATATGTTCACCAAATTCGAGCCGACGAACTCGGGCTTTTTCACCCTGGCCTCGGCATGCATCTGGATCGGTATCTTCAACTCCATCCAGAGCATCTGCAAGGAGCACGAGATCGTGCGCGCAGAATACCGTCAGGGCATGAAGATGTCCGCATATGTCGCCGCCCATGTGCTGTGGCAGGCGTTGCTGTGTCTGGCGCAGGCGATCATCATCTTTGTGCTCTGCTGCATCTTCATGCACTTTGACCAGTCGCCTCACCTGCTGATCAGCGCCTATGTCGAGAACTTCGTCACCATCTACCTGCTGACCTTTGGCGCGGCGGTGCTCGGACTGATGATCTCGTCCATCTCGGGCACACCCACCACCGCCATGACCATCATGCCCTTTGTGCTGATCGTCCAGCTCGTCCTCAGCGGTGTGCTGTTCACCCTCAAGGGCGCGACGGAGGGCTTCTCCTTTGTCACCCTCAGCAAGTGGGGAATGGCGGCGTTCGGCTGCGAGGCAGATCTGAACGCGATCCCGACGGGTGTCCAGAAATCCATTTCGGCGATCCCCGAGGCAAAGGGTATCGTGATCTCAAATCCCCTGCAGAGCGATTTCTATAAGCCGCAGGTCATCAACCTGCTCACCGCGTGGGGCGCGATCCTCGGCATTACCGTTTTCAACGCCGTCGTCAGTGTCGTGGCGCTGAAAATCAAAAACAAAGATTCGTAACCGGTAGAAGATATGGAAGTTAACGAGAAAAAGAAAACCAAACCCACCGAGCGTTACCGCGTCTATCTGACGACCCACAAGGGGCTGGTGCGCGACAACAACGAAGATAATTTCACCATCAACAACGTGTCCAAAAAGCTGGAGTACAAAAATGTCAGCTTCGTCTCCGAGCACGACGCGCCCGTCTTGGCGGCGGTGTTCGACGGCATGGGCGGCGAGTCCCGCGGCGAATACGCCTCCTACATCTCGGCGCGCATCGCCAAGGGGCTGTACAACGCCATCAAGGACTGCACCGACGTGCCGATGGACGAGCTGGTCGCCAACTATGTCCAGAGCGCCAACAACGAGATCCGCAACTATCTCGAGGAGAACCGCTGTCGGACAGGCGGCAGCACCGTCGTGGCGGCGGTGTTGAAGAACGAGATCATCTATCCGTTCTCGCTGGGCGACAGCAGGATGTATCTGCTGCGCGCGGCAAAGCTGTCCCAGATCTCCAAGGATCAGACGCTGGCGATGAAAAAGGTGGAGGCGAATATCTACACCATGGAGGAGGCCGAGCAGAGCGTCGACAGTCACAAGCTGACCTCGTTCCTCGGGGTGGATTATTACCGCCAGGGGCTGGCGCCGCAGTTCTATGAACCCGTGGTCATGCAGAAGTCGGACAAGCTGTTGCTGTGCAGCGACGGGCTGTATGACGAGCTGTCGAAGGATAAGATACAGGAGATCATCATCAAAAACCCCGAGAATCCCACGCTGGAGCTGGTTCGCGCCGCCCTGAACAACGGCGGCAACGACAATGTGACCTGCGCGCTGATTGAGCGGGTGCAATAAACAATTTATCCAAAGGAGAATGGCAATATGGATTTTTCATTTTTGAGCAAAATGGGCTTCAGCATGGACGACATCGGCAAGATCGGTGAGATCATCATGAGCGGCGGCGACGAGAACAAGATCGCCGACGAGCTTCACGCC
>CACZWQ010000029.1 GCA_902784855.1 uncultured Ruminococcus sp.
TACCACAGACAGGCAATTGTACTATGACGGCAGTCGCAGCTTGTATTATATTGAGATCAATCAGATCCCTTCATGCCGGCTTTTTGGTTCCGATAACAGTATCTCTCTCGCCTTTTTACGCGTTCGCGTTAGAGAAGATGATGTAATGCCCGAAATTATTAGCGAAGAAATGACGTATAATGTCGATCACTATGCATCGAAAGTGGTCAATAATAATGAATATAATGAAAATTTTAAAAATGTCATGAACAGGCTGTATTATTATTCCACCACCATCGGCGCAGCGTTCAACATCAGTGCTCAATAAGGAGGGGCGATTCATGAAAAAAGAAACCTATGTATCCGTTGAGCTGGAAATCATTGCGTTCCGCAGCGAAGATGTGATTACTACCTCGGAGTTCACCAATAATGCCGGTGAATATGTGGAAGGATAAAGAATAACAAATAAGAGCTGCCGCACAAAACGTGCGGCAGCTCATTTTGTTACAGGAAATTGCTTGACCCCCGCGCGAGCGTGACGCTCGACCCAATCCGCGCAACAGACGTTTGTGATAAAGATTAAGATTAATGCCCGCGTTCGAACGCGGGCACTTTTTTTACCTTTTTTTACAGACGTTGCACGCGCGGATTGGGTGCAGCGTCACGCTGCCGGAGAAAGCGCCCTTGGGCGCATGTCATCCTGAGCGGTGCCCTTGGGCGCACGCTCACCCGCATTTCCGTTTCAGTCCGATGGCGTCAAGAGCCGCGCCCAGCGCCGCAAAGAGCACCGCGCCCACAAGCGACTGCATGATGTTGAACGGAATCTCCGCCAGCGCCGCGTTTTGGTCGTACAGCAGAAGATTCGCGAGATAGTAGCCGCCGACGGTCACCGCCATGCTGCCGAGTACCGCGGGGATAATGGCGAGACGCAGGATGCGGTCGTCTTTATTTTTCTTTGAAAGAATGATTCTTGCCAAGAAGAAGGGCAGCACGTTCAGCGCCTTGATCAGCGCCGTGGGCAGCGCCCATACCGCATAGCCCGACAGCAGATCAGCCAGCGCGCCGCCGACCGCCGCCGCGATAAAGCTCAGCGGTGCGGGCAGGACACTCGCGGCAAGAAAGACCATCGAGTCGCCCGCGTGGGCATAACCCAGCGGCGCGGGTATCTTGATAAAGGCAGTCGCCACCGTGATCAGCGCGGCGAACATGGCGCTGAGGGCGAGTTTTTTGACGTCGATCTTGTTTTTCTTGATGGTTTTTACGGTTTGCATGATTGTCACCTCGTCAGATTTCCGAGAAATTTTTCATAATTGACCCCATATCGACCGAGATGGGGGGATTGTACGGTGTCGGCGATCGCCTGACCGATAAAGCGCGCCGCGGTTTCGGCAGCCGTGAACAGCGTGTCGCCGCGGAGCATGCTGCCGCAGACCACCGCCGCGAAGATGTCGCCCGTGCCCGAGAAGCGCCCGCCCATCCGCTTGGTGCGGATGACGCGCCGCTCGCCGCCCGAGAGCACCAGATTGCCGATCTCGCCGCCGTCGGCGACGCCCGTCACGATCACGCCGCGCCCCGCAGCGAGGGGAAGGGCGAGAGTGGCGATGCGCTCAAAATAATCCGCCTCGCCGCGGTGTGCGGTGACGGCGCGGTAGTTTTCGCCTGTCAGGAGACACAGCTCGGTCAGGTTCGGGGTCAGCACATCCGCGCGCGCCGCCAGCTCCTTCATTTTCGCGCAGGCGCTGCGGTCATAGCCGGGATAGAGCGCGCCGCCGTCGCCCATCACGGGGTCGACGAGCGTCAGCGTCGAATCGCGCCGAAAGCGGGTGAGAAGCGCCGCCGCGTGGTCGAGCTGCCCGCCGCGGGCAAAGTAGCCCGTGCAGATGCCGTCGAAGCGCTCGTGATTTGCCTCCCACGCGTCGAGGTAGTGCGGCATGGACGCGGTCAGGTCTTTTTCATAGAAGGAGGGAAACTCCGACTGGGCGCTGAGCACCGCCGTCGGCAGGGGACAGGGACGGTGCCCCATTGCCGCGAGGATCGCCACCGCCGCCGTCAGCGAGCAGTTGCCGAAGGAGGAAAGGTCGTTGACGACCGCAACTGTCTTGATCAAGCACATCCCTCCCGTTTGTTTGATGATATTGGCATTGTATCACATAACTGTGCATGAGAAAATGTACAGTCTATAGAAAAACAATAGGTACAGTTGTGCGCGCAAAAGAGAGAGCCGACGGATATGCCGGCTCTCGGTAAAAATTGATGGGGATGATCGCCTGTTATTCGTAGACTGCCCAGACCTTTGCGCCGTTGGTCAGGCTGCCCTCGCCGCCCGAATAGCGGACGTCGCTGATGTCGCTGATGAACTCAAAATTGATGGCGGGCTCGGTCGCGCCGGTTTTCAGCGCCTCGTATTCCACCACGAGGAACGCATAGCCGGGAGAAGTGAAGTCGTAGCCCTGCAAATCGGAGCCGTTGAACACCACTTTGCCCTCGAGTCCCGTGTTGATGACGGAGCTGAAATTGGCGGGCTCGACCAGATAGGCGTTGGTCTTTTTCAGCATGGCGGGGTCATAGAGGACGCGGCCCTGGAAGTTGAGCATCGTGTTCGGGAGCATCAGATAGTAGGTGCAGGTCACCTTGTCGCCGACCTTGTAGCTCTTGCCGCCGACGGTCAGCGCCTTGGCGCTGCTGTCCTCCTTGGTCGAGGTCTTGACGGGGCTTTCCTTGGCGCCGGCGGGCGTTGTCTGTCTGCCGTCGGAGCTGTTGTTCTGCGGGGTGCCGCTCTGGGTCTTGCTCGTCTGGGTCTTGCTCGTCTGGGTCTTGCTCGTCTGAGTCTTGCTTGTCTGTGCGGGCGCGGTGGTCGCCTGCTTCTTGCTGTCTGCCTTGGCGGTCGTCTGCGGCGCCGTGGTCGCGGGCGCGGTGGTCGCGTGCACATAGCTGCCGTTGGGGTCGGTGACGGGGTTGCCGTCGTCGTCAAGCAGGACGTCGTTGATCACCGTCGTCACGTTTTCGGTACCGGTGACAACGCTGACCTCCGGCTTTTTGGAGGCTTCCTCTCCCGAGCTGCAGCCGCTCAACGCAGCTGCGCCGACAAGCGCTGCCGCTAAGATCGCGGCAACTGCGCCGCGGTACGCGTGCTTTTTCTGAGTTTGGTTTGTTTTGGACATGGAGCCACTTCCTTTATCGTCGTTCTTCTCATGCATACCGTTCCAACAGATATGCTTTCATTTTGCTATTATAGCAGAGATGGATGAAAAAATAAAGCAATTTATGAAATTTCATAAAAATTTTGCATTTTGTTATTGTTTGTGTGACGAAACTGTGATATGATAAAAATAAAGAATCATTCAAAAATTGTCAAATATTATTCTGAAAGGCAGGTTTGCTATGAAAAAACTATCAGCAGTTATCTTATCGGCGGCGATGCTGGCGGGTGCGCTCCCTGTGTGCCACGCGGGCGCGGCGCAGAGCGGGCAGGCGGTCGCTTCTCCCGCGGGCTTTGCGGAGGAGGAGGCACTGTACGCGCACGCGGTCGTCGGCTCGGATGACGGGGAGGCGTGGCAGGCGTGGCAGAGCGTGCACGACGAGTCCCTGCGCGTGTCTGACCCGAGCGAAAAATACTTCTTTCTGCCCACCTCCGCCGACAGCGAGCGGGTGGACGTCTATAACGGCTTTGAGACGGCTGTGACCGTCGGCGACACCGAGATCGCCCCCCACACCACGGCGACGCTCTCCTACACCACGGCGCAGGGCTGCAGCGTCAGGGCGGGGAACAAGACCTTCACGCTCAACTACATGCGATCGCACGCCGAGGCGGCGGTGTATATCAACAATCCCGACGCGGACGGCAAGGGGAGCGATCTGATGTCCTACCTCAACGCCGACAAGGCGCGCTATGCCGCTGCGACGGGCGCCATCGTCACGCCCGACGGCAAGATCGACAACACCGCCGTCAAGAAGATCAAGGGGCGCGGCAACACCTCGTGGGGCAAGCCGAAAAAGGGCTACAACATCACCTATGACAAGAAGGTGAGCGTCGCGGGCATGGTGAAGAACAAAAAGTATTCGCTCCTGCCGAACTATCAGGACGACTCCCTCGCCCGCAACCGCTTCCTCTACGACCTCTCCGATGCGGTGGGCATGCCCTATGCCTCGGATTCGCGGTTTGTGGACTTCTATGTCAACGGCTTCTATTGGGGCAGCTATCAGATGGCGGAGAAGGTAGAGGAGGGCAGCCTTGTCACCGACGTCACGGGCAAGGAGTATCTCAACGAGGACGGCACCGTCCGCGAGGATTTCCCCTTCATCGCCGAGGTGGACGCGAGCGCCGGAAATGACGACTACTATGTCGAGTGCCTCGGCGGCGTCAAGGTCACCATCAAGGCGCCCGAGATCGACCCGGGCGAGCCGGGCTATAACGAGGTCAAGGCGTATGTCGCGGACAAGTTCAACCGCCTGCTGAGCGCCTGCCGCGCCGCCATCCGCACCCCCTCGAAGTCCGTCGCGGGTCTGATCGATCTCGATTCGGCGGCGAAGCTCTATTTGATCAACGAGCTGGGCAAGAACTGGGATGCGGGCGTGTCCTCCACCTTCCTGACCTACAAGCAGGACGCCGACGGCAGCTATCGGTTCTTCGGCTCGCCCGTCTGGGACTATGACAATTCCCTCGGCAACGCCGTGGGCGTGGGAAGTGAGCTGCAAAACATGGGCGTCAGCGACTATCAGCAGTACACGGGCTGGTGGTGCCGCTTCAAGGGCAAGGCAGCCTCCGACACCATGTCCTATAACATCATCAACAACCTCGCCCGCAACAAAGAGGTGCAGCAGACGGCGGCGCGCGTCTGGTTTGAGGATTTCCTGCCCGCGATCGACCATTTCAGCGGCAGGCGCGCCGACCCGCAGCGCGGCGAGGAGCTTTACACCCGCGATGAATATGATGCTCTGCTCTCCGAAAGCGCCGCGATGAACTACCGAAGCGGCTGGCTGCTCAACACCGGCAGCTGGATCGCGCCGCACACCTCGCTCAGGCAGGCAGGCTATGACGTCAATACGGGCACCTACAGCGTGGCGCCGACCGCGACCCGCTATGCGCAGAACTTCCGCGACATGTTCTGCTATGCCGCCGACTGGATGGTGAGCCGCGCGGCGTGGCTGTCCGACCAAATGCGCGCCGACTATTTCGCCTCCGCGACGAAGTACGACGTCGACCGCGACGGCGTGTTCACCATCAACGACGCCTCCGAGGTGCAGCGCTTTCTGGCGGAATTCATCACGCTCACGCAGCTGCAAACGGTGCTTGCCGACGCCGACGGCAACGGAAGCGTGAATGTGGACGACGTGACCCATATGCAGCGCGTGCTCGCGCATATGATCGAGGAGCCGCAGCCGACGGAGCCTGTCGAGCCGACGGCGCCCGCTGTGCCCGAGGGTGCCGTGACCTTTGTCAACACCCTCGACTGGACGGGCGACATCCACATCTACTATTACGGCAACGGTCAGTACTCCGACGAGTGGCCGGGCGTGCCGATGACGCAGACAGCCGATATCGAAAACAAGGCGGCGTATTATTTTGAGGTGCCCTCCTTTGCGCAGTACGTCATCTTCAACGACGGCACCGTCCAGACCGAAAAGATCCCCTACGACGGCGCGGCGCATACCTACCGCGCGGTCGATCAGCTCAACGAAAAGGGCAGATATCTCTACACCGTGGATTGATCACGACAGACAGAAAGGGCTGCCGCACTGTTTGGTGCGGCAGCCCTTGTTTGGGTTTGTGTGATGGTTTACTCTGTTGTTGTCGCGGTGCCGGCGGTCGAGTCCGTCGGGGAAGCGGTGGTTTCGGCGGGAGAAGTGCCGGCGGTCGTCGCGGCGGCGGTGCCTGCCGTCGTGCCTGCCGTCGTGCCTGCCGTCGTGCCGGAAACCAGCTCCTCGTACCCGAACTCAGCCAGCGCCTGGCGCTGCGCCTCCATGTCGGCGATCAGAATGCAGGAGCCCGCCACATCCCATGAGGTGTCCCACGGGTTGTTGTAGTACCACAAGCCCTCCTTGGGCACGTAGTTCTGCACGATGTCATAGTCGATATAGGTCAGGGCGTTGGAGACCAAGCCCATGATCTCGTCCTTTTTGAGGTTGGTGGTGATCTGCGGACCCACCTCGTTGACGATGCCGATGATCTGATTGAGGCTCGCACCCTTGAGGTCGCTGACCATCTTGGTGAGCAGCTTGCGCTGACGGGCGGTTCTGTCCCAGTCGTCGCCGCTGATGCCGATCTCGTTGCCGTCCTCGCCCTTGGTCAGGCCGCGGTCTCTGGCGTACCAGAGCGCCTCCTGTCCGTTGAGCCGGATCTTGCCGGGCTTGTCGGTGATGGTGGTGCGGTTGCCCTTGGACTGCTTGTTCTTGTACATCTGGTAGTTGATGTAGTCGATCTCGTCCTGCGTCAGCTCCATCTCCACGCCGCCGAGGGTGTCGATGATGTCCTTGAAGCTTTCGAAGTCGACCACCGCATAGCGGTCGATCTTGACGCCGAAGTTCGCCTGGATGGTCTTGATGGAGAGGGTCGCGCCGCCGAGGGTGTAGGACGCGTTGATCTTGTTGTAGCCCTCGCCGGGGATGTAGACGTAGGTGTCGCGCTGGAACGAGGTGAGCTTGAGCTTTTGGTGGACATTGTCGATGGAGAGCATGATCATGGTGTCGGTCCTGCCGTATTTTTCACCGTGATTGTTGTCCTCACCGAAGAGCATGATGTTGAGCACCTTGGAGTTTTGCAGCAGCTCGCTGTTTTTGATGGTGACGGCTGCCGACTGAGAGGCGGTGCTGTCGCGCGAGGCGTCGTCCGTCATATAGTCGTACTTGCCCTCGTACTGGCGGTGGGTCTCGATGTAGAGGTTGACCCCCACGAAGCCCGTGCCCGTCAGGAAGAAGAGGATGGACAGGATGAGGGTGACGACCCGCATGCCTCTGCCTTTTTTCTTGTACAGCTTCGACATCTGTTTGCCGGAGCTGATGTCGACAAGATTTTTTTCTGTGTTATTTTTTGCCATAGATAGCCTCCTGTAAAGGGGTTTGCGCATGGTTTCTTTTCATATTCCTTCGTATACTCCCAATCATTATAGCACATTCTCGGCGAAAATAATTCTTTTTCGGAATGATAGAGGCGGGTTTCGTGATTTTTTTCATTCCGTGGGGAATTCATCGAGAGAAAGGGAGAAGGCGGGGAGGAATTCCTCGAAAAACACCTCCGCTTCGGGCAGCGCCATCTCGTGCAGGGAGCGCTCGATGCTCTCCTTGGCGGGGCGGAACTCGTCGTTGCCCATGCGGATCTCCTCGATGCACTTGATCAGCGCCGAAAAGCGGTCGGCTGCCTTGATAAAGGGGAGCAGGGCGCTGTCGGCGCCGTCCTGCGGCAGGAGGATATCCCGGTAAGCCTCCCGAAAATCCTCGGGCAGCATGGCGAGCAGCCGGTCGGCGGCGTCGTCCTCGATCTGTTTGTAGACCGCGCGGATGGCGGGGTTGCGGTACTTGACGGGGGTGGGCATGTCGCCCGTGATGATCTCGGTGGCGTCGTGAAAGAGCGCCAGCAGCGCCGCGCGCTCCGCGTCCAGCGCGCCGCCGAAGCGCCTGTTGCGGATCATCACCAGACAGTGGGCAAGGATGGCGACCTGATGGCTGTGCTCGCTGATGTTCTCATATCGGGTATTATTCATCAAACCCCAGCGGTTTATGTACTTCATGCGCGAAAGCATGGCGTAAAAATGTGATGGTTTCATATTTTTCTTCTCCAAAAAAATTGCAAATCGGATTTCTGTGTGGTATAATACATTATAACTGATTATTCCGAAATGTCAAAGGGAAAAGAACGGAGATCCGAAAAACATGACGCGACGACTGAACCGACTGAAACCGCACGGGGGCAAATCCTGTCTGCTGCTCACATTTTTGATCGCCCTGCTGTCGGCAGCGGTGCTCTTCGTGCCCTTTATCATCTACAACGGCGGCGTGTTCTACTACTACGGCGACTTCAACGTGCAGGAGATCCCCTTCTATCAGGAGATGCACTATCTGGTGCGCAGCGGCAGCCTCGGCTGGAACCACCTGACCGACCTCGGCACCGACAACCTCGCAAGCTACAGCTTCTATCTGCTGGGCAGCCCCTTCTTCTGGATGACGATCCCGTTCCCCAACGAGATCGTGCCCAACCTGATCGGGCCGCTGCTGATCCTGAAATTCGCCTGCGCGGCGACGGCAGCCTGTGTGTACCTCAGGCGCTATGTGCGCAGCGGCAGCATGGCGGTGCTGGGCGGCTTATTGTATGCCTTTTCGGGCTTTTCCGTCTACAATGTCTTTTTCTTTCACTTCCACGAGCCGATGATCATGTTCCCGCTGCTGCTGGCGGCGCTGGACGCCTTCCTCTATGAAAAGCGGCGCGGCATTTTCGCGGTGGCGGTATTTGCCGCCTGTGTGGTGAATTATTATTTCTTCGTCGGTCAGGCGCTGTTCGTGCTGATGTACTATCTGGTGCTGATGTTCACGGGCACCTGCCGCTTCCGCGTGCGGGAGTTTCTGCTGCTCGCCTGCGAGACGCTGATCGGCTTTGCCGCGACGGCGTTCATCCTGCTGCCGAGCGTGCTGGGGCTGATGGGCAATCCGCGCCTCGACGCGCTGCCCAACGGCTGGGGGGCGCTGGTGTACGGCATGCCGCAGAAGTACTGGCTGATCATCCTCAGCTTCCTGTTTCCCGCCGATCTTCCCGCCATGCCCGTTTTCACGCCCGACTCGAACTGCAAGTGGGCGTCGGTGGCGGGATGGCTGCCGCTTTTCGGCGTCACGGGCGTGATCGCCTATTTGCAGCTGCGCAGGCGCGACTGGCTGAAAAAGCTGATGGTGCTGCTGATGCTCTTCGCGATGGTGCCCGTGCTCAACAGCATGTTCCAGCTGATGAACAGCTCGATCTATTACGCGCGCTGGTTTTATATGCCCGTGCTGATGTTCGTGCTCGCCTCGGTGCGCGCCGTTGAGGACCGGGAGGCGGACTGGGGACGCGCGATCATCTGGTCGACGGGGCTGACCTTCGGCGCGGCGGTGCTCATCGGCGTCATGCCGCAGATGGGAGAGGAAGCCGACAGCGGCATCGAGCAGATCGGCGTGCAGAGCGACTTTGAGCTGTTCTGGCTGTATGTGCTGACGGCGATGCTCAGCCTGCTCGCCTTTGTGCTGATCTATAAAAAGCTGTGGCGCAGGCGGGGCTTTTCGGCGGTGACGATCGCTGCCGCGATGGGCGTGGCGCTGGTTTCGTCACTGCTGATCATCGGTCACGGCGTGGTAATCAGCGGCAGCACCGATTCCATCAAGGCGCACATCATCAACGCCCGCGACAAGATCAAGATCGACGACCTCGAGGACGTGCGCAGCGACTTCTACGAGGCGATCGACAACACCGCGATGTTCTGGCGGGTGCAGTCCATCAACTGCTTCCAGAGCTCGGTGTCGACCTCCATCATGCAGTTTTACGACAAGATGGGCATTGTGCGCGACGTCGCGTCGCGTCCCGACTTCACCGCCTACGGGCTGCGCACGCTGCTCAGCTGCAAGTACTACTTTGACGACATGCTCGACAGCAACGACCCCGCCGAGGACGAGTGCTTCACGAACGAGGAAGGCGAGACGAAGATGCCCGGCTGGCACCTGCTGAAAAGCTGCAACGACTTTGATATTTACGAGAACGAAAACTACGTGCCCATGGGCTTTGCCTATACGTCCTATCTGACGCAGGAGGAATTCGAGCGCGTCAAGGCGATCCACCGCAGCGAGGCGATCAACTACGCCATGGTGCTGACGCGCGAGCAGATGAAGCGCTACGCCGATATCACGGGCTATGACGACGAGGCTTACGAGAAGCTCTACGGCGGCGACCCGATCTCCTTCCGCAGCGAGGCGGACAGCTATACCTACGGCGGCGCGCAGCTGCAGGCGCATGCGGAAAAGCTGCGGCAGAACGCGTGCGAATACTTCGGCTACACCGATACGGGCTTTCGGGCGGTGTTTGACAACAAGACCGGCAAGGACACGCTGCTGTTTTTCAGTGTTCCCTACAGCGACGGCTTTACCGCGGCGGTCAACGGCAGGGCGACCCCGGTGGAAAAGGTCAACTACGGCTTCATGGCGGTCAGGGTGCCCGCCGGCAAGAGCAAGATCGTCTTTTCCTACGAGACGCCGGGCTTCAAGCTCGGCACCTTGATCAGCCTGTGCGCCGCGGGCGCGTTTGCGGTCTATGCGGTGCTGACGGTCGTGCTCGGCAGGAAGCGGCAAAGCAAAAAGGGCAGATACAACAAGGACAATCATTATAACGTAACCGCGGGGTGAATGCTTATGTTATTCGGAGATAAAATTTTAGCATACAAGGATGAGCTGCTGCGCGATCTGGCATATCTGCTGGGGATCGAGTCCATCGACGGCGAGCGAGACGACGAGTGTGAGCGGGCGCTGGCGTTTATTCTCAAGCGCGCGCAGGATTTCGGACTGAGCTGCGACATGGTGACCGACAAGAGCGTGCATGTCGAGCTGGGCGAAGGCGGCAGGCTGTGCGGCGTGCTGGCGCATGTCGACGTGGTGCCGGCGGGCAACAACTGGAGCGTGATCCCCTACGCGCTGACCGAGCGCGACGGACGGCTCTACGGCAGGGGCGTCGCCGACGACAAGGGCGCCGCGCTGATCAACCTGTACTGCCTGCGCGCCCTCAAGGAGAACGGCGCCGCGGGTAAAAACACCCTGCGCGCGATCTTCGGCTCCGCGGAGGAGACGGGCATGCGCGATATGCAGGGCTATTTTGAGAAGATGCCCCTGCCCGATATGGCGTTCACGCCCGACAGCGACTACGGCATCTGCTTTGCCGAAAAGGGCATTTTGCACCTGCGCGTCAGCACCCCGACCAACGAGGCAAAGGTGCTCTCGCAGTTCCACGCGGGCAAGGCGATCAACGCGGTGCCCGACCTCGCCTATGTCATGCTCGACTCCTCGGGCTATGACGAGCAGCTGCTGATGCGCCTTGCGGACGCGAGCAGCGGCAACTTTGAATTCAACTACACCATCGACGGGCTGATGATCATCAGCCGCGGCAAGGCGGCGCACGCCTGTGAGCCGCAGAAGGGCAAGAACGCCGCGGCGCTGCTGATCGATCTGATCACCCACGCCTACGACGTGCACGAGATCGGCGCGCTGTGCTCGTTCATCGACTACGCGCTCAACTGCGAGACCAACGGCAGGTCGCTGGGGCTGAAAATGAGCGACGGCGTGTCGGGTGAGCTGACGGTCAACCTCGGCATGGTGCATATCGAGGGCGCGAAGGCCGAGGCGTATTTCGATATCCGCTATCCCGTCACGGTTTACGGCGAGCGGGTGCTGAGCCAGTTCAAGGCGGTGGCGGAATACAGCGGACTGAAGGTCGAGGTGCTGCACCACGACAAGCCGCTCTTCCTCGAAAAGGATTCGCCCCTGATCCGCGAGCTGAGCGCCGCCTATGAGAGCGTCACGGGAGAAAAGCCCACCCTGTATGCCACGGGCGGCGGCACCTACGCGCGCAAGCTCGGCGGCAGAGGCGTCGCCTTCGGACCGCACTTTTCGGGCGATCCCATCCACATGCACGACGCCGACGAAAGCGTGGACAGGGAGAATTTCTTTAAACACGCGCAAATCTGCTTGGAGGCGATGTACCGCCTCTATACACTGGAGAGTTAAACGATACTATGAATATTGAAAAAGAGATCAAACGGCAGGCGCGCAAGGCGCTGCACGGCAATCTGAGCCGGCTCCTTGCCGCCGCGGGCGTTGCGGCGCTGCTGCTGCTGGTGCTGGAGTTCGGGCAGTATCTTGTCGCCTATTTTACGGGCGCGGCGGATCTGAATACGGGAACGGCGAATGAGGACAATCCGATCGGCTTTTTGCTGCTGATGATGGGCTATGTGACGGCGGTGCTGCTGGTGTCGCCCGTCCTCAACGGCTTTCTGCGCATGGCGATGAGCGCCGCCGTGGACAGGCGCTGCGACAGCATGGAGGTGTTTTACTATTTCCGCGCGCCGCAGCTCTGGTTCAAGACGGTTCTGATCAACCTGCTGCTGTATATGATGGTCACCGTCTCGTCGTCGCTGGTGGATATCGGCACCGCCCTCGGGGTATTTTTCCCGGAGGTGTTCAAGGCGGACGCGGGGCTGACCGTCGAGCGGCTGCTGACGGTGCTGGCGGGCTTGATGACATGGATCATCCGCGCGCTGTTCTTCCTGCTGTTTGCCTACTATCCGCTGATGCGCTACGCCATGGACGAGCGCATCCCGGTCATCCGCTGCGTCTTTGCGACGCTGCCGTTCTCCTTCCGCAACTGGGGCAAGGCTGTCCGGCTGGCGCTGAGCTTCGCAGGATGGTTCGCGCTGTGCTTCTTTGTGGTGCCGGCGCTCTATGTCGTGCCCTATTACGCGGTGGCGGCGGCGACCTCGGCGCGGTGGCTGATCGAAATGGGCAGTAACGGGGGAGAGGTATGATCGTTTCACTGTGCATGATCGCCTTCAACGAGGTGGAGGCGATCGACGGACTGTTCGGGGACATCGCCTTACAGGAATATCCCCACAATAAGATCGAGGTGGTGTTCGTGGACAGCATGTCCACCGACGGCACCTATGAGAAGATGCTGGAATTCAAGCATACCGACTACGGCTTTCGCGACGTGAAGATCGTGCGCGCCGAAAAGAAGAACCAGGCTTCCTCCTGGAACGAGGCGCTGATGGCGTTCACGGGAGACGTGGTCATCCGCGTCGACGCGCACGCCCGCATCCCGCGCAATTTTGTGTCGCGCAACGTCTATAACCTCAAGCAGGGCGAGAACGTCGTCGGCGGCGGCAGACCGAACATCAGCTCCAACGTCAGCTCGTGGAAGCTGACCCTGCTCGCGGCGGAGGATTCGCTGTTCGGCAGCTCGATCGCGGGCTATCGGCGCCCCTCCACCGAGAAGGAGTATATGGACAGCCTGTTCCACGCCGCCTACCGCCGCGAGGTCATCGCCGAGGTCGGCGGCTTCAACGAGGACTTGGGGCGCACCGAGGACAACGAGTTCCACTACCGCATCCGTCAGGCGGGCTATCGGATGTGCTGCTGTCCCGACATCATCTCCTATCAGCATTCGCGCAACACGCTCAAGCATATGATCAGGCAAAAATACGGCAACGGCAAGTGGATCGGTCTGACGCTTTCGGTTTGCCCGGGCTGCCTGTCCTATTTCCACTTCGCGCCGTTTCTGTTCGTGATGATGCTCGCTGTCTGCGGGGTGCTCGCCTGCTTCGGGCACGGGTTCGCGCTGATGGTGCTGCTGATTCTGTACGGCATGTTCGACTTTGTCAACTCGGTGAGCTGCTGCACGCTGAAAAACATCCAGCCGCAGTTTGCGCTGCTGCCGCTGATCTTCCCGCTGCTGCACGTCGCCTACGGGATCGGCACGATCGTCGGCTTGGCGGAGATCCCCGTCTGGCAGAAAAAGATCAAGACGAGCGACGCGAAGGAGCGCATCGAGCTGGTAAGGCAAAAGGTGCGCGAGAACACGCAGGTGATATGGAACGAGCGGGCGCTTTAAGGGGTAAGCGCTACCGCCTGATCGACACGCTGCGCGCGCTGGCGCTGCTGAATATGCTGGTGTTTCACTTTTTGTACGACGTTTTCGTCGTTTACGGCGGCGATTTTTCATGGACGCTGCACCCGGCGGTCGTCGCGTGGGAGCGGTATATCTGCGTGTCGTTTCTGCTGATCGCGGGGGTGTCGCTGTATTTTTCGCGCCATGTGCTGCGCCGCGCTCTGATCGTCAACGCCTGCGGGCTGCTGATTACCCTGGTGACGGCGGTCGCGATCCCCGGACAGATCGTGATCTTCGGCATCCTCAACTGCATCGGCTGCTCGATGCTGCTGATCGGCGCGCTGCGGCGTCGGCTCGTCAAGCTCGACCCGTTCGCGGGCGCGGGGGTGTCGCTGCTGCTGTATGCGGTGCTCTACGGACTGCCCTACCGGTATCTCGGCTTCTTCGGCGTGCCGCTTTTGCAGCTGCCCGAGGCGCTCTATCAATTCCCGCCGCTGTGTGTGCTCGGCTTGCCGGCGGAGGGCTTCTTTTCTTCGGATTATTTCCCGCTGCTGCCGTGGTCGCTGCTGATTTTCTGCGGCTTCTTTCTCTGGCAGGGCGTTTTGCGCATGGGCGCGGACAGGTTTTTCCTGCGCGGCGTGCCCGTGCTCGATCAAATCGGAAAATACACCTTATGGATTTATTTGGCGCACCAGCCGGTGCTCATGGGCGTATGCTTTTTGCTCTTCGGCGGTGCCTGAGGCGATTATGGAACAGGAACTGGTACAGCTCACCCCGGAGCGGCTCCGGGCGCTGCAGCTCGCGCAGCTCGATATGCTGCGCTTTTTCAAGCAGTTTTGCGAGGACAACAACATCACCTTTTACTTCATCGGCGGCGGCTTGATCGGCGCGCTGCGCAACGGCGGGTTCATCCCGTGGGACGACGACATCGACGTGCTGCTGCCGCGCGACGATTACGAGCGGCTTTGCCGCCTCTGGCAGGAGCAGTACCCCGACGGCAGGTTCCGCCTGCTGCGCACCGACGGCAAGGTGTTCACGGGCAATATCTTCGCGACCGTCACCGACACCGCCCATACGATGGTCAAGGCGAATCAGGCGGACATCGATATCCCGCACGGCCTCGTCCTCGACGTGTTCCCGCTGGACGTCTGCCCCGACAGCGGCTTTGCCCGCAAGCGGCAGTATTGCTGGACGCTGCTCTACTCGCTCTTTCTGGCGCAGGTGGTGCCCGAGAACCACGGCGGGATGATCGCCCTCGGCAGCCGGCTGCTGCTGGGGATTATCCGCGGCAAAAAGCTGCGCGAGAGGCTGTGGCGCACCGCCGAGCGGCATATGTCGCGGTACAAGCGCGAGGAGAACCAATGCCTGACCGAGCTGTGCTCGGGTCCGCACTGGATGAAGGTCAAGTACCCCAAGCGCATCTACGAGGGCGTCGACCACGTGACCTTCGAGGGCATCGAGCTGCCCGTGGCGGGCGGCTACAAGGAATATCTGGAGCTGGTTTTCGGCGATTACATGACCCCGCCGCCCGAGGAGCAGCGCGTGCCGCACCACGACATCGCCTATCTGGATCTGGATACGCCGTGTAAGGTGTACGACGATCTGCACCGAAGCGAATACACAAAAAACAAATGAAAAAACAGCGGAAAATATCACATTCTCCGAATTTATTTTTTCCCTCCCGCCGGACTTTACCCGGCGGATTTTTTTGTGTATAATAGGATTTACACAAGACAGGGGAGGTGCGCCATGCGAGAGGGAAACATCCATTCCGTCGAAACCTTCGGCTCGGTGGACGGTCCGGGCGTGCGGTTTCTGATTTTCATGCAGGGCTGCCGGATGCGCTGCCGCTACTGCCACAACGCCGACACATGGAGCACCGAGAGAAACCTGCCGATGACTGCCGACGCGCTGCTCAACCGCGCCGAGCGCTACCGCGCCTACTGGGGCGACGAGGGCGGCATCACCGTCAGCGGGGGCGAGCCGCTTTTGCAGCTCGAATTCCTGATCGAGCTGTTTCAAAAGGCAAAGGCGCGCGGCATCGGCACCTGCCTCGACACCGCGGGGCAGCCCTTCACGCGGGAGGAGCCGTTCTTCTCGCGGTTTTGCGAGCTGCTGCGCGTGACCGATCTGCTGCTCGTCGACATCAAGCACATCGACAGCGGCGCGCACCGCAGGCTGACGGGTCACGGCAACGAGAACATCCTCGACATGCTGCGCTTTCTCTCCGACGAGGGCAAGCCCGTCTGGATCCGCCATGTGCTGGTGCCCGGCGTCACCGACAGCGACGACGCCTTAAAGAAGACCCGCGCATTCCTCGATACGCTGCGCAATGTCGAGCGGGTCGAGGTGCTGCCCTATCACAGCCTCGGCGCCTATAAATGGAAGGAGCTGGGGCTTGGCTATACACTGGAACACACACAGCCGCCGACAGCGGAGCGTGTCAAAAACGCGGAAACGATATTATGTACGGAGGAATCACGATGAGGATCGAAGTCAACATTCCCGAGAAAGTCAAGCAGGAAGCATGGCGCGGCTTTGCGGGCAGAAAGTGGAAAGAGGACATCAACGTCCGCGAGTTCATCCAGAATAACTACACCATGTACGACGGTGACGAAAGCTTTCTGGCGCCGCCCACCGAGGCGACCGACAGGCTCTGGGGACGCTTGCAGGAGCTGCAAAAGGAGGAGCGCGCCAAGGGCGGCGTGCTGGAATGCGAGACCGAGATCGTTTCGAGCCTGACTTCCTACGGCCCCGGCTATATCGACGAGAGCATGAAGGATTTGGAGCAGGTGGTCGGCTTGCAGACCGACAAGCCCCTCAAGCGCGCGTTCATGCCCTTCGGCGGCATCAAGATGGCGGAGCAGGCGGCGTCCACCTACGGCTATCAGGTCGACCCGCAGCTGCACAAGATCTTCACCGATTACCATAAGACCCACAATCAGGCGGTGTTCGGACGCCTATACCCCCGAGCTGAAGAAGGCGCGCCACAACCACATCATCACGGGCCTGCCCGACACCTACGGCAGAGGCAGGATCGTCGGCGACTACCGCCGCGTGGCGCTCTACGGTCTGGATTACCTGATCAAGATGAAGGAAAAGGACCTGTTCTACTGCGGCGGCAGGAACATGAGCGAGGAGCACATCCGCCTCAGAGAGGAGATCGCCGAGCAGATTCGCGCCCTCAAGGGCATGAAGGCGATGGCGGCGATCTACGGCTTTGACATCTCTCAGCCCGCAAGGAACGCCAAGGAGGCGGTGCAGTGGCTCTATTTCGGCTACCTCGCGGCGATCAAGACCCAAAACGGCGCGGCGATGTCCGTCGGCAGGATCTCCACCTTCCTCGACATCTACATCAACCGCGACTTGGAGGAGGGCACCCTGACCGAGAGCGGGGCGCAGGAGCTGATCGACCATCTGGTGCTGAAATTCCGCATGGTCAAGTTCGCGCGCATCCCCTCCTACAACGAGCTGTTCTCCGGCGACCCCGTCTGGGTCACCCTCGAGATGGCGGGCATCGGCATGGACGGCAGACACATGGTCACCAAGAACGATTTCCGCTTCCTGCACACGCTGGAGAACATGGGACCCGCGCCCGAGCCGAATCTGACGGTGCTCTGGTCGTCCCGCCTGCCCGAGAATTTCAAAAAGTACGCGGCGAAGATCTCTGTGGACACCTCGTCCATCCAGTATGAGAACGACTGCGTCATGCGTCCCGTGTGGGGCGACGACTACAGCATCTGCTGCTGCGTCTCCGCCACCCAGACCGGCAAGGAGATCCAGTTCTTCGGCGCGCGCGCCAATCTCGCCAAGTGCCTCAACTACGCGCTCAACGGCGGCATCGACCTCAATACCCGCGAGCAGGTGGGACCCGAGATCACGCGCGTCACCTCCGATATCCTCGATTACGACGAGGTCATGCACAAGTTCAATATGATGATGAGCTGGCTGGTGGAGCTGTATGTCAACACCCTCAACCTGATCCACTACATGCACGATAAATACTACTACGAGGCAGCCGAGATGGCGCTGATCGACACCTATACCCGCCGCACCTTCGCCACGGGCATCGCGGGCTTCTCGCATGTCGTCGACTCGCTTTGCGCGATCAAGTACGCGAAGGTCAAGCCCATCCGCGACGAGGAGGGTCTGATCGTCGACTACGAGATCGAGGGCGATTTCCCGCGCTACGGCAACGACGACGAGCGCGCCGATGCCGTCGCGGTCTGGCTGCTCAAGGCGTTTATGAAGAAGGTGCGCGAGCACCACACCTACCGCAACTCGGAGCCGACCACTTCGATTTTGACCATCACCTCCAACGTGGTCTACGGCAAGGCGACCGGCGCGACCCCCGACGGAAGAAAAGCGGGCGCGCCCTTTGCGCCCGGTGCGAATCCCGCCTACGGCGCGGAGAAGAACGGACTGCTGGCGTCGCTCAACTCTGTCGCGAAGCTGCCCTATGAATTCGCGCTCGACGGCATCTCCAACACCCAGACCATCAGCCCCAATGCCCTCGGTCACAGCGACCCCGAGCGCATCAACAACCTCTGGCACATCGTCGACGGCTATTTCGATCAGGGCGCCCATCACCTCAACGTCAACGTCTTCGGCGTCGACAAGCTCAAGGACTGCATGGAGCACCCCGAAAAGCCCGAGTATGCCAACTTCACCATCCGCGTGTCCGGCTATGCGGTCAAGTTCATCGACCTCACCCGCGAGCAGCAGCTCGACGTCATCGCCAGAAGCGAGCATACCTTCTTATAATCCGCTTATCGCCCCGTTTTTCTGCGGGGCGATTTCTTTCGGAGGGAAATTTATTATTATTTCAAAGAAAAATACCGAAAAATGTTGAATTTTTTTACTTTCTGTGGTATGCTAAAGAAAATGTACCCAAAGGAGTGTTTCCAGATTTGAAAAAAGCAGTTTCAGCGGTTCTGGCTGTTTTGATAACGGCGGCGGTCGTGCTGGCGGCAGCAGGCTGCGGTCCCGCCAAAAGCAAAAAGACGGCTGTTATCCCCAAGGCGACCGACGCTCCCACGGCACCGACTTTGGCTCCCAACTACGGAAGATATCATCAGAATTCCACGACCGTCCCCTCGACCGACGCCACCCAGGGCGTGACGGGAATCAGCGAGGCGGATCTCGAGGCGGTGACAGCGACTGCGTTTGCCTACTACGGCACCTCGGAGGAATACGGCTCCACCGTGAATATCAGCAGCATCGAGACCGCGCCCGGCGGCACGCAGTTCTATTTCCTGTATGTCTGCACCACCGACGGCAACAACTACCCGCTCTATGTCTCGTTCGACGCGAGCATCGCCTATGAGCCCGAGACCTTCTACGCGGTCTACGGCATCTCGCCGCGCGTATATGTGGAAGGCGACGGCAGCGACGGCGCGGGTGACGGCGGTGACGGCGGCTACGACGGCGGCTACGACGGCGGCTATGACAACGGCGGCTATGACAACGGCGGCTATGACTACGACTACGACAGCGTCTACGGCTACTGATACAAAAAACGGAATATCGGCTTCATCCCCTGCCCTTCGGCAGGGGATTTTTGCAATTTGTCATCGGTTATTCGTTGACAATCCGCGCAATTTATTATAAGATAAAATGGAAAGGGGTGACCTCTGATGATCGATTTTAATCAGAATACGCTTTTTAAGCTGAAACAGGTCGAGACCGCCAAGGGCGAGAAAATGGTGGGGGAGCTGCTGACCGACGGCGAACGGGTGCTCTCCGCTTACCGCGACGTCCGCGACTATGTGGTGTTCACCGACAGGCGCGTCATCTCCGTCAATGTGGAGAATCTCACGGGCAAAAAGAGGAACTACACGGTCCTGCCCTACGCCAAGATCTCCGCCTTTTCGGTGGAGACCGCGGGGGTGCTGGATGTCGACAGCCGCATGGATCTGTGGTTCAGCGGCTTGGGACAGGTTCGGTTTGAATTTACGGGCAGGTGCGACACCGTGCAGATCAGCAGGATGGTCGCGGGCTATGCCCTGCAAAAATAAAGGAGGAAACAATGAAAAAATCAGCCAAGAAAATCATCGCCGTTTCCGCGATCGCGGTTTTTGTGGCGGGAATCGCCACGGCGGCGGTCCTGCTGCTGAACAACGGCGCCAAGGATGACAAGACGCCCGCCGAGAGCGCAAAGATCGATACCGTGGCGCTTTCCAACGAGAACTATGTCGGCTTCGGCGAGGGCTTTACCGACGTCAAGGTCACCGACGAGAGCAGCGCCGTTAAGGCGGTCGCCACGGTCGCCGATACGCTCGGCATCGCCGACGCCGAGAAGGAGCTGCGCGTGACCGACACAGCTTCCTTTGACGGCGAGACCTATTACCGCATGCAGCAGTATTACCAAGGCTCTCCCGTTTACGGCAGGAGCGTGGTGCTCGTCGCCGATGAGCAGGGCACGGCGGTGTCCCTGAGCGCCAACACCGCGAAGATCGACCGCAGCGCCGAGACGGAACCCATCAAGGACAGCGGGTTTGACTATGACAGGCTGCTGAAAATGGCGGAGGCGGTGTTGCAGGACGAACAGTTCGCCATCACGAATTTCACCTGCGATACCCTGCCCGAGACTGTCTGGCATTCGCTCGACGGCAAGACGCTGAGAGCCTGCGTGAAGGAGATCGTCAGCTTTGACGCCCCAAACAAGCGACACTATTCCTTTGAGGTGCTCTTTGACCGCGACAGCTACGACGTCGTCAGCATCGACCTCGACAAGACCTACGCCGGCAGAAACGTCACCGCCTCGGGCAGAGACACAAAGGGCGAGCGCAGGGAATTTTCCGCCTACCGCAACGACGAGAACGAATATGTGATGTGGGACGAGGCGCGCAACATGGCGGTCTACAACGCCAACAACAACACCTTGGTGGCGCAGCCCGCGATTCAGGACGGAGACGAGAACCTCTATATCATCAAGAACGGCAAGCTCTACGACGAGGACGGCACCGAGGTCTATCTCAGCGACGACGGGGAATCCATTGTCGATGAAAACGGCAGCGTGCTGGGCACCGATTTGATGGCGGGCTTCTACTGCTACGGCGAGCCCGAGGACAATATCACCATCTCCAGAAGCAACTCCTCCGTCTGGACGGACGCCAAGGCGGTCTCGGCGATCTCCCGTGTGCAGAACGTCTATGACTTCTACGACAAGGTGCTCGGCCGCAAGGGCTTCGGCGGCGCCGACAGCGAAAGCGCGCTCTATATCTACTACAACGACGCCCTCGACGGCGACACCACCAACGCCTATTCCTCCACCTTCGACAACGTCTCCATCCTCTCCTTCGGCGTCGACAACCCGATCGAGTACGACGTCGTCGGTCATGAGTTCACCCACTCCGTCCTCGGCTCCATCGTCGACCTGCCCTACAGCGGCGAGACAGGCGCCATCAACGAGGCGTATGCGGATATCTTCGGCGAGATCACCGAGGATTATGTCGACGGCAGATTCAACAACAGCAACAACTGGGTCGTCGGCGGGCGCCGCAGCGTCAGCGACCCCGCTTCCGACGGAAACCCCGTGGTCTATAAGGACAGCAATTGGTCGACGACCTTCTCGATCCCCGACATCCTGAAAGGAACGCCGCTCGAGATCATCGACGTGTTCACCGACAACGGCGGCGTGCACTCCAACTGCACGGTGCTCTCGCACGCGGCATACCTGATGAATCAGGGCATCGACGGCAGAGAGGACTATAAGATCGACACCGAAACGCTGGGCAAGATCTGGTACAAGTCCATGTTCTCCCTGCATTCCGACGAGACCTTTACCCAGTGCGCCGCTCACGTCTATCAGGCGGCGCTGCGCACCCGCGGCCTGACGCGCGCACAGCTCAGCTGCGTCAGAGAGGCGTTTGACCGCGCGGGACTGTCCGTAGAAGACAGCTTCGCCGTCTTTGCGCAAAACGGCGCGTCGCTGTTTGTTCTCGATAAGAACGGCAGCCGCTATTCCAACTACCACCTCGTCGTCCGTGACGCAAACAACGGCGCCGTCCTGAGCGAGGCGGACGTCAACGACGACAAGGGCTATCCGCTGGCGCTCGAGGCGGGCACCTATGTGCTGACGGTCAGCGACAAGGCGGGCAGCAAGGCGGAATATGTGCAGCGGATCGTCGTTGTTCCCGATCCGCGGGAGGGCGACACCTACATCAATCTGCTGACGGATTACTGATATCAGTAAAACTGCATGAAAAAAGCGCCCCGGAACCGATTCGGTTCCGGGGCGCGCTGCAATTGCGGTTATTATCCGTTGATGGAAACGGTGTAGACATCAAAGTCGCTGTAAGAGGTGCTGCCGTTGATGGAGTTGTACGCGTAGAGGTACATCTTGCCGTTCTTTGTTTTGCAGGTGTCATATTTTCCGTAGCTGGAGTTCAAGAGCTTTTCGCCGGTACGGGAGTCGATGATATCATAAACCTTTCCCGCTTCCTGTTGGACCAGCCAGTCTTCGATAAAGGTGCCTTCGATGTTGTATTCGCCGCTGCCGAAGTTCAGGCACTGATAGGGCGAGGTGGCTCCTTTAAAAAACTTGAAATCAGAGCCCTTGATTTCGTCTTCGTCTGTATTGCACGAGACGATCAGATTTCCTTCGCTGTCAAAAACAGCATAAACACTGCCCTTATACGCGACGCAGGCATCCTTGTTCACCGTGTCGGCTTTGATGGAGGTGAAGCGCTGGTCGCTCATCGGGGTGCCGTCGAGCTTATAAAGGACTTCATCACTGATATAACCCTGCGGTGCGACAGAGGAGATATAGCCGTCGATCTCGGCTGAAACCGTTTCGCCCTGCTCGTTGATCAGCACAAAGTTGTTGTTCGATTCGATCCTGCCGACGTAATACGGATCTTCAAAGCTGTAGATGGAATATTCACTGGAATTGAAATTGAAGAGACGGCGATCCTCGCTGTCATAGACGGCGCTCTTGCCGTTGATCTCCAACACATAGTCGCCGTTGCTGAGGATGGTCCTGGAATCGGTGATGGCGCTGCCGGAGCCGTTCAGTCTGATCTCGTTGTTGTTTTCATCATCAAAGATGATAAACTGACCCAATGCTTTCAACGAGCGGGGCTTGGTGCCGGCGGCGTCCTTGACCATCGCCTTGTTTTTCAGGTCATAGACCTCCCACTTGCCGGTGTACATGGCGGCTTTGCCGGTAAACTCATCCTTTTTAACGGTTTCCACATAGACGGTGTTGTCGAGGCTGGTGGATAAAGTTAACTCTTCCTCGACCTCATACACGGCGTCTCCCTTGCTGGTGGTTTCTTTGTCGGCGGTGATGACCTTAAAATACCGTTCGTTGAGCTGGCTGATGAAGGCGTATTTGCAGGGCAGGATCTCGTTGCCCTTGTCGTCGATCAGTCCCACGTTGTTGACGTTGGAAGTGTCGGTACTGGTTCTGACGGTGAAGTAGCCTGTTCCGTTTTCGGGCATGCCGGCCGAATTGACGTTGACGTATTTGGCGTCGGATCTGGCGGAGCCGTCAAACGGCATCACGCCGAATTTGCCGTCGTCTGTCTCATAGATAAAACCGGCAGATTCGCGGATGACAGATTTCGCCTCAAAGGATACCGAGTTGACCTTGGTGGCTTTCAGCCCTGCCAGCGTGCCGCTGCCGAGACTGAGGAGGGAGGACGCCTGCGATTCGGTATCGGACGCCTGCGATTCTGCGGTTGATGCATCGTTTTTGCTATCATCCGCCTGTGAGGATGAAGGGGTGTTGTTTGCGGAAGCTTCGCCGCCGGAGCAGCCTGCCATGACGCTTGTTGCCAGCAGAGCAGCGGCAAACAACGCGCACAAAACTCTCTTTTTCATAATCAATCTCCTTTTGATTTGGTTTAGCAATAAAAAGCCATACCTATTATACCGCAAACCATCATCACTGTCAATAAAGACAGAAAAAAAGTCAAAAAGACCGGAATTTTAGGTTCTTTGTGCCGCGGACGCCGTGCGCGCCGATGTCATATTGCACAAAGAATCGGTGGCAAACGCGGCGGGCGATTTTTTCGGCATTGGGTAAGATAGACAATTTATGCAAGATGATTTTGTTTATGTTGTCGGTCACAGGGGCTTTTTCTTGTTGTAATGTACAAAGAATCACATGGATTTTTCTACTCTTTGCCCACTATACGTCGGGCAAAGTTTATTGTATAATAGTTACAGTGACCTATTGCGGCTCACGCCCGAAAAACTGACGAAAGGAGCTTCTTTATGAAACTCGATCATGTGATAGCAGAAAGACCGCACAAAAAAATCTACCGCGACGGCGATCTGGTGGCGAAGGTATTCGACGAATCCTTCCCGAAGTCCGACGTGCTCAACGAGGCGCTCAATCAGGCGCGCGTGGAGGAGACGGGGCTGAACATCCCCAAGATTGAGGAAGTCACCAAGATCGACGGCAAGTGGGCGATCATCTCCGACTATATCGAGGGAAAGACCCTCAAGGAGCTGATGGACGAGAATCCCGACAAGCTCGACGAGTATATGAACCTCTTCGTTGACGTCCAGCTGAAGATCCTCAGCAAGAAATGCCCGCTGCTCAAGCGCATCAAGGACAAGATGCAGGACAAGATCAGTCAGGCTGATCTGGACGCCACTACCCGCTATGAGCTGCACACCCGTCTGGCGAGCATGAAGAAGCACAACAAGGTCTGCCACGGCGACTTCAACCCCTCCAATGTCATCATCACGCCCGACGGCACGCCCTATGTCCTCGACTGGTCCCACGCCACGCAGGGCAACGGCGCGGCGGACGCGGCGAGAACCTATCTGCTGTTCATGCTGAGCGGTCAGAAGGAGCTGGCGGAGAAATATCTCAAGCTCTATTGCTTTAAGAGCGACACGGCGCGCCAGTATGTCAACAACTGGATGCCGATCGTGGCGGCGTCCCAGTCCGTCAAGGGCAACCCCGAGGAGCGCGAGCTGCTTCTCAGCTGGGCGAACGTGTTTGATTATCAGTAAAGCTGCCGCAGATTTCGGAAGAACAACGAGACCGGTTTCCTGTAAGAGCCGGTCTTTTTTTCTGTGGGGGAACAGCCGATTTCGGCTACACAAAAACTTTTTGAAAAAATTTCAAAAAAGGGGTTGACAAACCGACCTCTTTGCAGTATAATAGCTCTTGCGCTGCTGAGGAAAACGGTCAGACAAGAACCACAAAAATCAGCCGAAAAAGCGCAAAGGACCTTGAAAATTAAACAACGAAAAGAAAGAAACCCGTAATGACTTTGAGTAAAGATACTCAAACAATTACAGTGCGTACACACAAGAAAATGT
>CACZWQ010000030.1:0-9456 GCA_902784855.1 uncultured Ruminococcus sp.
CCCGGCACGGCGCGCCCGCAAGATCGAACTTAAGGCAATACCGCACAATTCAGGTGTGCGGATTGCGTAGCAAGATTTTTCGTCAGGGTGCACAAACAAATTGAGGTAAGGGTTGAGGTGCGGTCAAAATCTCTGATTTTGGGCACCGCACCCATGCGTTAGCTGACGCCTTGCCGAGATTTTTTGGGCAGGCTGACGGAATAATATTCAAGCAAGGCGTGCGCCGCGAATTGTACGGTGTTGCCTTAAATATCTCCGATGCGGATGTGCGAGAGCACCCGGACGCCCGCGCTCTCAAGCGTGCGGCACTTCTCCTCGAAGTCCGCGTAGGTCATCTCGCAGGTGATGAACGCCAGCATATCGCCGTCGGATACAGTGTTGATGTCGCCGAAGATCTGCTCCGCCTTGGCGGCTGCGTCCGCGCCCGTCACCCTGACGAACATCGCGGAAACAGACTCGCGCCAGTCGATGATGTTCCTTCCGTCGCCGTCCGCCCAGAACAGGAAGCGTCTCTCTTTCATGTGCTTGCAGCAGTCGACGATGTCGGCGACAACCGCGCTCGCGGTGGGCAGCTTGCCGGCGCCCTTGCCGTAGAACACCACGTCGCCCGTGCAGTCGCCGCGCACCATGATGCCGTTGAACTCGTTATCGATATTGGAAAGCTGGCTCTTGAAGGGTACCAGCATGGGAGCGGTGATGATGTCGATCCTGCCGTCGGAAAGCTTCTTGACCCTGCCGATGAGCTTGATGACATAGCCGAACGCCTCGGCGAGATTCACATCATCGAGGGTGATCGCGGTGATGCCCTCGGTATGTACGCTCTCGGGATAGACGTGCTTGCCGTAGGCGAGCGACGCCAGAATGCAGATCTTGCGGCAGGCGTCGTGACCCTCGATATCGGCTGCGGGATTGCGCTCGGCAAAGCCGAGATCCTGCGCCAGCTTGAGCGCGTCCTCAAACTGCATGCCGTCCTCGATCATCTTGGTGAGGATAAAGTTGGTGGTGCCGTTGAGGATACCCGCCACCTCGCCGACATTGTTGGCGACCAGACACTGGGTCATCGGACGGATGATCGGAATGCCGCCGCCGACGCTTGCCTCAAACATGAAGTTGACGTTTTCTTCCTTGGCGATCGCCAGCAGCTCCGCACCGTGCGCCGCGACCAGCTCCTTGTTGGAGGTGACGACGCTTTTGCCCGCCTTGAGACAGCGCTTTACAAAATCATATGCGGGTTTCAGCCCGCCCATGACCTCAACCACCACGCGGATCTCAAGGTCGTTGATGATATCTTCAAAATTCTTGGTGAAGCGGTCTGCGATCGGGCTGTCGGGGAACTCTCTGAGGTCGAGCACCTTTTTGATGTAGATCTCCTCGCCGAGACCGGAAAAAAGCTTCTGCTTGTGTGTCAGAAGGATTTCAGCGACGCCGGAGCCGACGACTCCGTGTCCCATAATTGCTACTGATACCATATTTACCTTACCTTTCTATGTTCAATTGTGAGCTGTGGTCTTTGAACCGCAGCTCACAACGCAAAACGCTGATTGTATTGTATCGGGCGCCGTTACTCGCCGACGGGCGTCTCTCCGCCACCGCCGTCGTCAACGCCGCCGTCGTCAACGCCGCCGGGGTCAGCGCCTCCGCCGGGATCGTAGCCCGGATCATAGCCCGGGTCAACGCCCGGATCGTAACCGGGATCATAGCCGGGGTCAACGCCCGGATCGTAGCCCGGATCCGCAGAGGAATCGTCGCCGTAGTTGTAATTATAGTTGTAACCGTTATAGTCGGAATCGTAATGGCGCGGCGTGTAGTAGGAATCGCCGTAGGCGGGCATGTTGTCCTTGACATAGTAGCCGACATACTGACCGTAGACGTATTCGGTGGAGATGATCATGCCCGAATAGGGGTTGTAGCGCGCCTGAATGACGTTGGGCGACAGGGTGTATTCCTTGACCTCCTTGTCCTTCAGATACTCGCTCATGACGGTGTTGAAGAAGGTCGCCGAGCGGGTGGTGTCGTTGATGGTCTTGGGGATGTCAAAGCCCGTCCAAGTCGCCATGACCGAATAGGGGGACATGCCGCAGAACCAGCAGTCCTTGTCCTCGTCGGTGGTACCCGTCTTGCCCACGATATCCCAGCCCGGGATCTGGGCATACATCGCGCGGGTGTGCTGGCTGTTTTCGATGTTGTAGTGGAGCAGACGGTTCATAATGGTTGCCGTGTCTGCGGAATACGCCTGCTTGGGCACGCGCACGTTCTCGCGGTTGTCAATGATGACGTTGCCCTCGCTGTCGGTGACGTAGTAGTAGGTGTAGGGCTCGTAGTAGAGGCCGCCGTTGCCCATATAGGTGAACGCCGCCGCCATCTCACGGACGCTGACGCCGCCGACCATACCGCCGATGGACAGCGAACCGATCTGGTAGGAGTCCTCTTCGTCGAGCTTTTTAAAGCCCATCTTGGTGGTCGCCTGCTCGTAAGCCACCTTGGGACCGCCGATCATCTTCATGACCTGCACCGCCGTGGCGTTGGAGGAGTACTCGATCGCGTCGGGCAGCAGCATTTCGCCGAAATAGCTGCCATAGGCGTTTTTCGGACCCGCGATCTTTTCGCCGGTCTTTTCGTCGAGCTTGTAGTCGTCGACCGGTTCGTCGAGCACGGTCGAGGAGAAGTAGAGCTGCTGCTTCTCAATGGCGATCGGATAGACGAGCACGGGCTTGATGGAAGAGCCGGGCTGCAGGGTGGAGTGCGTGGCTCTGTCCCAGTCGAGCGGACCCGTCTTGCGCTGCGAGCTGCCGACGGTGGCGATGACCCTGCCGTCGAAGTCCATCAGCACCGAGCCGATCTGGATGTCGGGCTCCTCGGCGTCGTTGCCGAGCTCCAGCGCCTTTGCCTCGATAAAGTCCTGCATCTGCTCGTCCATGGCGCTGTAGATGCTCAGACCCTCGGTGTAGATCTTCTCGCTCGCCGCTCCCTCGCTGATGTTATACAGCTTGGCAAGGTCGGCGCGCAGGTCGTAGATCATCTGGTTGTAGTACCAGTTCTGTACGTTGTCCTCTTCCTCCTCGTCGTCGTCGCTGTGGTTGGAGGAAAAGCCCACAAAGGTCATATTGTTCGATTCCGCGAGGGCGCTTTTCAGCTCCTGCTCGGAGATCTTTCCCTGGTCATACATCTCATAGAGGATGTTTTCGCGGCGCTTGTGGTTGTTTTCGGGATAGAGCAGCGGGTTCCAGTGAGAAGGGTTCTGGGTGATGCCCGCGATCGCGGCGCACTGCGCCAGCGAGCAGTCCTTGATGCTCTTGCCGAAATAGAGCTGCGCCGCCGCCTCAACGCCCTGACAGTTGTTGCCGTAGTTGACAACGTTGAGATACGCCTCCAGAATCTGTTCCTTGGAATACTCCTGCTCCAGCTTGAGCGCCTTGCAGATCTCGCGGAGCTTACGGGTGATGGACACCTCATTGTCGTCCGTGAGGTTCTTGATCAGCTGCTGGGTGATGGTCGAACCGCCGTAGGAATCCGAGCCCGTCAGCATCGCGCCGATCGCCGAGACGGTTCTCGTCCAGTCGACGCCCTTGTGATCGTAAAAGCGCTTGTCCTCGATGGTGATCTGCGCCTTCTTCATGTTTTCGGGGATCTCGGCGTAGTCGACCCATGTGCGGTTCTCGACGTCGTACAGCTTCTGACGCTCGGTGAACTTGTTTGCATTGGCGTCAAAAACAAAGATACGGCTGGTTTGGTTCATGGATTTTGCCTTGAGGTCGATACCCGTCGGCTCCGACGCCAGGTGATAGATATAGATACCCAGCGAAACCACCGTGATGACGCCCGCGATAAAGCAGACGGCAAAGGCGGTCAGGAAAAACTTGCCGATTCCCTTGAGCAGCTTTTTGCCGCCGCTGTCGGTCTTTCGCGCGTTCCTCGGAGGGGTGGGGATCCGTTCCGTGTAATTACTGATGTCCGTTTCACGTTTATTGCGCATATAAACTCCTTCTCGAACAAAATCTATCATTCATTAAACACATCAAAACACAATTCAAACATATTTAATAGTTATTATATCACTTAACCCCGAAAAAATAAATAACCAAAAAGAAATTTGTGATAGAAAAAAACAGCTTCCCTTTCTGTAATTTTATGAAAGATTCCGTATTTTTTCCTGTTTTCGGGCATTTATCCGTTAAAATGCATATTTCACCCGCCATAACAAAAACTAACCGAAAACAAAAGAAAAGGGATGTCTGCTATGAAAAAACTGATATTGATCACGGGGGCGATCCTCATCGCGTGCGTGTTTGCGGGAAATGCCGCCGCCCCGCCTCCCGCCGAGACTGCCGTCGCGGCGCAGCAGCCCGCCGCGCAGGAGAGGGGCTTTGTTATCCGCGACTGCGACGGAAAGATCGCGGTTTATCGCAAGGGAGAAAGTGCGCCCATGCTGATCACACAAACGCTCACCGAGTCGCTCCCGCGTGCCGACGCCAAAAGGCTGCGCGCAGGCGTGGACGCCCCCGACCGGCAAACACTGGAAAAGCTGTTGGAAGACTATTGCAGCTAACAACCGCGTGCAACGTTTATCCGTTCGGTCGCCGTCGTATCCCGCGTTATGACGCGTGTATCTATCATGCCGAACATACCGAAGTCAACTCGGAACGTCACGTTCCCGCGCGGTCGGACTGCCGGAAATGAATTGACCTGCGGTCATGAATTGGCTTTGTCATGAATTGTCTGTGACATGAATTGCCTTCGGCATGATAGATACACGCAGAATAACGCGGGAACACAAGTTATCTCCTTTCCCAACACTTCACGCGCGGATTGGATGGAACGTCACGTTCCCGCGCGGACTGCCCTCCCGTGGCAACGGGGCGCGGCACGCGGTCGGGTGTTGACTTTTTCGGCGTTTTGAGGTATGATATTAACGATAATGTTTTGTTATGCCTTTTTCGCAGGAATAATCATTCTTTATTGCGACAACTAATGAAAATATGCGTCCATTGACAAAAGGAGTATCACCTATGATTTCAACAGTAATCGACCAAGCGCTGGGCTTGGAATTCCCGATTTTTCAGGGCGGCATGGCTTGGGTAGCCGACGCTTCTCTGGCGGCAGGCGTATCAAACGCGGGCGGCTTGGGCATCATCGCGGCGATGAATTCCAACGGTGAGCAGCTGCGCGCGGAGATCAAAAAATGCAAGGAGCTGACCGATAAGCCCTTCGGCGTAAACATCATGCTGATGAGCCCCTTTGCCGATGAGGTCGCCGAGGTCGTCGTAGACGAGGGCGTTCCCGTCGTCACCACCGGCGCAGGCAACCCCGGAAAGTACATGGAAAAATGGCTCGAGGCGGGCATCAAGGTCATCCCTGTCGTGCCCTCGGTGGCGCTGGCGCGCCGCATGGAGAAGCTGGGCGCCTTTGCCCTGATCGCAGAGGGCGGCGAAAGCGGCGGTCACGTCGGCGAGCTGACCACCATGGCGCTCGTGCCGCAGGTGGTCGACGCGGTCAAGATCCCCGTCATCGCGGCGGGCGGCATCGCCGACGGCAGACAGGTCGCGGCGGCATTCATGCTGGGCGCGGTCGGCGTTCAGGTCGGCACGCGCTTTCTGGTCGCGAAGGAATGCACCATCGCGCAGGCATATAAAGATAAGGTATTAAAAGCAAAGGACATCGACTCGGTCGTCACCGGCAAGCGCTTGGGACATCCCGTCCGCTCACTGCGCAACCAATTCACCAGAGAATACGCCAAGGCGGAGTACGATTCCTCTTCCGTCTCCGACGAAGAGCTGGAAAAAATGGGCGCGGGCGTGCTGCGCATGGCGGCACGTGAGGGCGACGTCAAAAACGGCTGCGTCCTCGCGGGACAGGTCGCCTCGATGGTGACCCGCGAGCAGACAGCAAGAGAGATCATCACCGAGATGTTCGGCGAAGCCGAAGCGGTACTGAACGGAGCGACAAAATGGGTAAAATAGCTTTTGTATTTTCCGGACAGGGCGCGCAGTACAGCGGCATGGGCAAAGAAATGTATGACGCGTCTCCCGCCGCGAGAGCGGTCTATGAGATGGCGGACAGCCTGCGTGCGGGCACCTCGCGCCAATGCTTTGCGGGCAGCAAGGAAGAGCTGACCCAAACCGTCAACACCCAGCCCTGCGTCTTTACCGTCGATCTGGCGGCGGCGCGCGCGCTGGTCGAAAAGGGCATCGTCCCCGACTGCGTCGCGGGCTTTTCGCTCGGCGAGATCGCAGCGCTCGCCTTTGCGGGCATGCTCTCCGACGAGGAAGCCTTCAAGCTCGTCTGCAAGCGAGGCGAGCTGATGGATAAAGCGGCGAAGGAACACCCCGGCGCGATGGTCGCGGTGCTCAAGCTCACGCCCGAACAGGTCGAAGCGATCTGCGCAAGGTTTGAGCAGACCTATCCCGTCAACTACAACTCCCCCGCCCAGACAGTCGCGGCGACGACGGCAGAAAACGTCGACGCCTTCTGCGCGGCGGTCAAGGAAGCCGGCGGCAAGGCAAAACCGCTCGCCGTCAGCGGCGCCTTCCATTCGCCCTTTATGGCGGATGCGGCGGAAGGACTCGCAGCATTCATGGAGGGAGTCACCTTCTCCGACCCCCAAATCACCGTCTACTCCAACTGCACCGCACAGCCCTATGCGGGCGATTACAAGCAGCTCGTGCGCGCGCAGGTGGAAAACCCCGTCCGCTGGCAGACCATCATGGAGAACATGAAGGCGGCGGGCGTGGACACCGTCATCGAGATCGGCGTCGGCAAGACGCTGCAAAATCTCTGCAAGCGCACCTTTGACGACATAAAAGCATATAAAATAGAAACCCCCGACGAAATCGGACAACTGGAACTGTAACGAGGTAACCTTATGAATTTTGAAAACAAAACAGCCGTCATCACGGGCGGTTCACGCGGCATCGGTCTCGCCATCGCGAAAAAGCTCGCGGCGGGCGGCGCCAACATCGCCATCCTCTACGTCGGCGATGAAGCCGAGGGCAAAAACGCCGTCGCCGAGCTGGCGCCGTACAACACCAAGGTGGCGCAGTATTTCTGCGACGTCTCCGACTTTGAAGCCTCCAAGAAGGCAGTCGACGCGGTGATCGAGGAATTCGGCGGCATCGATTTTCTGATCAACAACGCGGGCATCACCCGCGACAAGCTGGTGCTCAACATGGACGAAAAGGATTTTGACGCGGTCATCAACGTCAACCTCAAGGGCACCTTCAATATGATCAAGCACACCTACAAGCACTTCATGAAGAAGCGCGCCGGCAGGATCGTCAGCACCTCCTCCATCGTCGGTCTGATCGGCAACGCGGGTCAGGCAAACTACGCCGCATCCAAGGCGGGCATCATCGGTCTGACCAAGTCCGTCGCCCGTGAGCTCGCGGGCAGGGGCGTCACCGTCAACGCGGTCGCGCCCGGCTACATCGGCACCGACATGACCAACGTCCTCTCCGACAAGGTCAAGGAAGCCATGAAGGCGCAGATCCCCGCCAAACGCATCGGTACCCCCGAGGACGTCGCGAACGTCGTGGCATTTTTGTGCTCCGATGACGCGGCATATGTCACGGGAGAAGTCATCCGCGTCGACGGCGGACTGGCGATCTGACCGCGGCTTGCCCTGCGGCAGAACCGGATTACGATCGCACAGCGAAAGGATAACAAGGAGGAAAACATGAGCAGACGAGTCGTCATCACAGGCTTAGGCGCTGTCAGCCCCGTGGGCAACGACGTCCCCACCATGTGGAAGAACATGGTCGACGGCGTGTGCGGCATCGAGGAGATCACCGCCTTTGACACCTCTGATCTGAAAGTACATATCGCGGGCACGGTCAAGGACTTTCAGCCCGAACAATACTTTGAAAAACGCGAAGCCAAAAAGCTCGACATCTACTGCCAGTATGCTATCGCGGCGGCACAGCAGGCGGTGGACGACAGCGGCATTCTCGGCACCATCGACGAAAACCGCTTCGGCGTCTATATCGGCGCCGGCATCGGCGGCTTGCAGACCTTCGTCGACAACACCGTCGGTCTGGAAAAGGGCGGTCCCCGCAAGGTCAGCCCCTTCTTCATCCCGATGATGATCGGCAACATCGCCACGGGCAACGTCGCCATCCGCTTCAACGCCAAGGGCGTCTCGCTCTCGGTGATGAGCGCGTGCGCAACGGGCACCAACTCCATCGGCGAAGCCTTTCACGCGATCAAGGACGGCTATGCCGACGCGATCATCGCGGGCGGCGCCGAGGCTGTTGTGGCGCGGCTGACCGTCGCGGGCTTCCAGAACATGAAGGCGCTGTCCACCAATCCCGACCCCAAAACCGCCTCCCGTCCCTTTGACAAGGACAGAAACGGCTTTGTGATGGGCGAGGGCGCGGGTATGCTGGTGCTCGAGGAATACGAGCACGCCAAGGCGCGCGGCGCGAAGATCTACGCGGAATTCGCGGGCTACGGCAACACCTGCGACGCGCACCATGTCACCGCCCCCGACCCCGAGGGCGCGGGACTTGCCAGAGCCATCGAGATCGCCTTTGCCGAGGCGAACGTCGCCGACGATGCGGCGATCTACATCAACGCGCACGGCACGAGCACCCACCTCAACGACCTCACCGAGACCATGGCGATCAAAAAGGCGCTGGGCGACAGGGCATACGACGCGAGCATCAGCTCCACCAAGTCGATGACCGGTCACATGCTGGGCGCAACGGGTGCGATCGAGGCGATCGCGGCGGTCAAGGCGATCGAGGAGGGCGTGATCCCGCCGACCATCAACCTCGACGAGCCGGACGAGGGTCTTGACCTCGACTACACCCCCAAGGTCGCCAAGCAGCGCGCCGTCAATGTCGCCGCCTCCACCAACCTCGGCTTCGGCGGCCACGACGCCTGCGTCGTATTCAAAAAGCTTTAACGGAGGAACTTCCACATGATCGATATCGAAACCCTCAAGGAATATATCAAGGTGCTCGAGGACAGCTCACTTGCCGTCATCGAGCTGTCCGACGACAACGACGCCATCCGTCTGGAAAAGGCATATGCCACATCCAATGTGCAGGTCGTCGGCACGTCCGACGGCGTGACCGCCTGTGCCGCCGTGCCCGCCGCAGAGCCTGCTCCCGTCAAGGCAGCGGTCGGCAGGACCATCAACGCGCCCATCGTCGGCGTGTTCTACGCGGCGCCCTCACCCGACAGCGCGCCCTATGTATCCGTCGGTCAGCGCGTCAAGAAGGGAGACACCGTCTGTATCATCGAAGCCATGAAGTGCATGAACGAGATCCAGGCAGAGGAGGACGGCGTGATTGCCGAGATCCTCGCAAAAAACGGCGCCCTTGTCGAATATGACCAACCCCTGTTCAGTTTGGAGTAAGCTTATGAATCAAGAAGAAATCATGAAGATCCTGCCCCACCGCGACAACATGCTGCTCGTCGAGGAGTCCGAAATGCTCGACGAAAACACCGCGAAGGGCA
>CACZWQ010000030.1:9509-39007 GCA_902784855.1 uncultured Ruminococcus sp.
CTTCCCGGGCAATCCCGTTGTGCCGGGCGTCATCCTCTGCGAGATGATGGGACAGGCGAGCTGCTGCCTGCTCGCCGACAAGGTGAGCGACTGCACGCCCTACTTCACCAAGATGGACAAGGTGAAGTTCAAGAACCCCGTCAAGCCGGGCGACACGCTCGAAAGTGTCTGCACCCTCACCAAAAGCCGCGGCGCCTTCTACTTCATCGACGCCAAGGGCTATGTGGACGGCAAGCTGTGCGTCAGCGCGGAGCTGTCGTTCGCACTTGTACCGAACGAAAAATAATGACCTTCCCGTTTGGAGGTGAATTGATATGTTTTCTAAAATCCTGATTGCAAACCGCGGCGAGATCGCCGTAAGGATCATCCGCGCCTGCCGCGAGATGGGCATTTCCACCGTCGCCATCTATTCCAAGGCGGACAAGGACGCCATGCACGTCCAGCTCGCCGACGAAAGCTACTGCGTCGGCGGCAACCGCGTCGCGGACAGCTACCTCAATATCCCCGCCATCCTCACCGTCGCGGTCGAGAGCGGCGCGCAGGCGATCCACCCGGGCTACGGTCTGCTCAGCGAGAACGCCAAATTCGTCTCTCTCTGCGAGCAGTGCAACATCAACTTCATCGGTCCCACCTCCGACATGATCGCCATGCTCGGCGACAAGGACATGGCGCGCAAAACCATGCGCGCGGCGGGCGTTCCCGTCACGCCGGGCTGCGACGTGGTGGAGGACTTGGACACCGCGATCGCGGAAGCGGAGCGCATCGGCTTTCCGCTTTTGATCAAGGCGCGCTCCGGCGGCGGCGGCAGGGGCATTCGCCGCGTGGACGTCATCGAGCAATTCGAGGAGGCGTTCCTCTCCGCGAGCAGCGAGGCTAAGGCAGCCTTCGGCGACGGCGCGTGCTACATAGAGAAATTCATCCACCCCGTCAAGCACATCGAGATGCAGCTGCTCTGCGACAAGTACGACAACATTATCTGCCTGGGTGAGCGCGAATGCTCCGTGCAGCGCAAGAACCAGAAGATGATCGAGGAAAGCCCCAGCCCCGCGCTTGACGAAAAGACCCGCAAAAAAATGATGATCGCGGCGGTCAAGGCGGCAAAGGCGGTGCACTATGTCAACGCCGGCACCGTGGAATTCCTCCTCGATCACGACAATAACTTCTATTTCATGGAGATGAACACCCGCCTGCAGGTCGAGCACGGCGTCACCGAGATGGTGACCGGTCTCGACATCGTGCAGTGGCAGATCCGCATCGCCGCAGGCGCGCGCCTGACCCGCACGCAGGACAGCATCTTCACCCACGGCAACGTCATCGAGTGCCGCATCAACGCCGAGAATCCCGACAAGGGCTTCCGCCCGAGCTGCGGCAAGATCAAGCTGCTCCACACACCCGGCGGCAGCTTCGTGCGCTTCGATACCGCCATCTATCAGGACTATGTGGTGCCGCCCTATTACGACTCCATGATCGGCAAGCTGATCGTGCAGGCGCGCAGCCGCGCCGAGGCGATCCGCAAAATGAAGATGGCGCTCTCCGAGCTGACCATCGACGGCATCGACATCAACCGCGACATCCTCGCCGAGATCCTCTCGGACGACCGCTTTGTCAGCGGCGAATACACCACCGACTTTATGCAGCAGTTTGAAGCGGAACGCGGAAAATAACCGCGCAGCCGCCTTGTGCTGCCTGTCATGCTCAACATAAACGCGCAACACTGTCAAGAGGGGACTCCGTATGGATCTATTTGCCTTTGTAAAACCGAAAAACGAGTTGGAATCCGATCCGGATGCCAAGCAGAACGTGCCCTTCATCCCCGAGGAAATGTGGATGAAGTGTCCCAAGTGCAACACGCTGCTGCTGACGACGGACATGGAGGAAAACCTCAACGTCTGCACCCGCTGCGGTCACCATTTCCGCATGAGCGCCAAGCAGCGCATCAACCTGATGGCGGACGCCGACAGCTTCATCGAGCACGACGAAACGCTCAGGAGCAGCAATATCCTCGACTTTCCCGGCTATGACCAAAAGCTGGAAAAGTCGCGCCAAAAGGCGAATGAGTCTGTCATCTGCGGCGAATGCCTGATCGGCGGCGTCAAGACCGTGCTCTGCGTCATGGAGGCGGGCTTTATGATGGGCAGCATGGGCACCGCCACGGGCGAAAAGATCACCCGCGCCTTTGAGTTTGCCACACAAAACCGCCTGCCCGTCGTCGTCTGCACCGTATCGGGCGGCGCACGCATGCAGGAGGGCATTCTCTCGCTCATGCAGATGGCAAAGACCTCGGGCGCCGTCAAGCGCCACAGCGACGCGGGCTTGCTCTACATCACCGTGCTCACCGACCCCACCACCGGCGGCGTGACCGCGTCCTTCGCCATGGAGGGCGACATCATCCTCGCCGAGCCGAACACGCTGGTCGCCTTTGCGGGACCGCGCGTCATCGAGCAGACCATGCGCCAAAAGCTGCCCAAGGATTTCCAGACCTCGGAATTCGTGATGCAGAAGGGCTTCGTCGACGCGGTCGTCAGCCGCGACAAGCTCAAAGAAACGGTGGCGAAGCTGCTGAAAATGCACGGTTATAAGGAGGCGGCACAATGACGGCATATGACAAAGTGATGGCGGCGCGCGACGCAAAAAAGCTCACCGCCGTCGACTATATCGCGCACATGTTCGGCGACAGCTTCATCGAGCTGCACGGCGACAGGCGCTTTGCCGACGACAGGGCGATCGTGGCGGGGCTTTGCATGCTCTATGACACGCCGCTGACCGTCATCGGCATCGAAAAGGGCAGAAACACCCGCGAACGCATGGAACACAACTTCGGTCAGGCACAGCCCGAGGGCTACCGCAAGGCGCTGCGGCTGATGAAGCAGGCGGAGAAATTTCACCGCCCCGTGCTCTGCCTGGTCGACACGAGCGGCGCCTACCCCGGTATCGGCGCGGAGGAGCGCGGACAGGGACAGGCGATCGCCGAGAACCTGATGGAAATGATGACCCTCAAGACACCCATCCTCACGATTCTGATCGGCGAGGGCGGCAGCGGCGGCGCGCTGGCGCTGGCGGTGTCGGACGAGGTCTGGATGATGGAAAACGCCGTTTACTCGGTCATCTCGCCCGAGGGCTGCGCGTCCATCCTCTGGAAAGACAGCTCCAAGGCGCCTCAGGCAGCGGAGGCGCTGAAAATGACCGCGCAGGATCTGTTTGACCTCGGCGTGGTCGAGCGTATCATCCGTCAGCCCAAGGCGGAGGACGCCGCGATGTTCGAAAGCTTAAAAATGCTCATCGACAGAACGCTGGAGAAAAACCTCTCGCTTCCCGTTGACGAGCTTACCGAACAGCGTTATGCACGGTTCAGAAAAATCGGCACCGCGCACCTGACAAATTGAATACTCTCACGGAATGAGCGCTCAGCGCTCATTTTTCTTTATATCAGATATTCGCCGATGGTCGCAACGGCGTTTTGCGCACAGATGACCCTGCCCTGCTCGCGCACTTGGGCGCATTTCAGAGCGCCGCCCTTGGCTTCGGCAAATTCGCCGAGGACGTGGCGCAGCGCCTTCGGCACCGCCGGATAGCCGAACAACAGATAATACGCGCCGCCCAGCGTATAGGCGGCGTTCTTGGCAAGGCGGTACGGCAGCCGGCAGAGCGCCTCTACCGCGCCGAGAAAGGCGGTGACGTCTTGAAACTGCCAGCAGCAGCTTCCGCTGCGCTTCAAGCGATAGCGGCGGCTGCGGCGCTGCACCGTCACCAGCAGATAGCACCCCTCCCCCACCGTCAGCGCTTCGATATGCACCCGCTTGCCGCTGAGGCTGATCCCCGTTTTGCGGCAGGCGAGTCTGGTCAACCGCAGCAGGATCTTGCGCGCGTGCGCGTTTTCCATGTCCATCTCCTCAAAATCCAGCGCAAAGTCGCTCATGTCCTTTCCGCCGAGCACCACCAGCACGCGCTGTCCGTCCAACCGGTTGATCGTCAAACCTGTTCGCCCCTCACTTCGTAGCAGTCTATACCTCCATCTTATGCGCAAAAAGCGCGTTTTGCAAGTGATTTTTATTGGAAAAGTTATTGCCATATTTGCGAGATGATGCTATACTAATTTTGTAAACTATCACCAAAGGGGTGTTTTGTTATGCCGAAATGGCTCAATGACGCAGTGTTTTACGAAATCTATCCGCAGAGCTTTTACGATTCCAACGGCGACGGGATCGGCGATATCAACGGTATCATCCAAAAGCTCGATTATGTCAAGGGACTCGGCTGCAACGCGATCTGGCTGAATCCCGTCTATGATTCGCCCTTCATGGACGCGGGCTATGACGTGCGCGACTACTACAAGGTCGCGCCGCGCTACGGCACCAATGAGGACTTGGTGAGGCTGTTCGAGGCGGCGCACCGCAAGGGGATGAAGATCCTGCTCGACCTCGTGCCCGGTCACACCTCCGACACCCACCCGTGGTTCCAGATCGCCAAGCGCGCCCGGGAGACCGATCTGTCCAACCGCTATATCTTCACCAAAAGCGTGTGGGACGCGCCGCCCGAATACCGCCTGATGTGCGGCATCTGTGAGCGCAACGGCAACTATCTGGTCAACTATTTCAGCTCGCAGCCCGCGCTGAACTACGGCTTCTATGAGATCACCCATCCCGAGTGGCAGCTGCCGCCCGATCATCCCGACTGTCTGCGCACCGCCGAAGCCATCCGCGCGGTCATGCGCTTCTGGCTGGACAAGGGCGCCGACGGCTTCCGCGTCGATATGGCGGACTCGCTGGTCAAAAACGATGACGAGAAGATCGCCACCGCCAAAATCTGGCGCCGCGTGCGCGAGATGCTCGACGCCGACTATCCCGAGGCGGCGATGGTCAGCGAATGGTGCCATCCCGACCGCGCCATCACCAACGCGGGCTTCCACATGGACTTCTACCTCGACCACTACGGCAACGGCTACAACCGCCTGTTCCGCTTCGGCGAATGGGGCGATCTGGCGGTGTTCAACCCGAACGGGCTGGGCGACCTCAAGGGCTTTGCCGAGGAATACCTGCCCGCCTATAACCGCACCAAGGACAAGGGCTATATCAGCTTTATGACCAACAACCACGACATGCCGCGCGTCACCGCCTATCTTGACAAGCAGGCGATCAAGCTGGTCAACGCGTTCATCTTCACCATGCCGGGCGTGCCCTTCCTCTACTACGGCGACGAGATCGGCATGCGCTATCAGGCAGATCTCATCAGCAAGGAGGGCGGCTTCTCGCGCACCGGCTCGCGCACGCCGATGCAGTGGTGCGCAGGCAAAAATCTCGGCTTCTCCGAAAGCGATCACCCCTATCTGCCCGTCGACCTCAGCGACGACGCCCCGACCGTCGAAAACCAGAAGGATGACCCCGACAGCATTTACCGCGTTGTGACCGATTTGATCGCGCTGCGCCATAAGTACGACGACCTGCACGGCAACGGCGAGCTGGAGTTCCTCTATCGGGACGATCAGATCCCCTTTGCCTACCGCAGGGGCAATTTGACGATGTTCTTCAACCCGCTCGGCAGAGAGGCGACCATCACCACCGACTGCGACGGCGACGTCATCTACAAGATCGGAGACGCGACCATCGCAGACGGCAAGGTATTGATGAAACCCCAAAGCTTTTTACTGGTCGGCTGAGCCGACAATCTGTCTACACGTACAAAGCTTGTATACATTGTAATGCCAAAAGCCCGCGGTCGGCTGAGCCGACAATCTGTCCGCGCGTGAAAGGTTTATTTGCTCGGTTATAATCAAAGCCCGCGTTCGAACGCGGGCTTTATTCTTAACCTTTATGACAAACGCCTGTAGCGCGTGCTGCTACGGCAGTAGGCACGGTAAAAACTAAAACCAGAATCCGAACGCGGGCTTTAAACGTTACCTTTATGACAAACGTCTATTTCGCGGATTGGGTCAAGCTTCACGCTTGAGGCGGAAGTCAACGCTTCTTCTTAGGTATTCCAAGTATTCCTCGTCGCGGCACATCGCCTTGCCCGGCGCGTCGGAGAGCTTCGCTACGGGTCTGCCGTTGACATATTGCAGCTTGATGACGATGTTCAGCGCCTTTTCGCAGGTGTCGTTGGAGCAGAAGGTACCGATGCCGAAGCTGACCTTGGTCCTGTCCTTAAAATGGTCATACAGCGCCTGCGCGCGGTCAAAGTCGAGGCTGTCGGAGAACAGCAGCAGCTTGGTCTTGGGATCGACGCCGTAGCGCTCGTAGTGCCGGATGATCTTCTCGCCCCACTCATAGGGGTCGCCGCTGTCATGGCGCACGCCGGAATAGTTGTTGACCATGGAGCGATTGAAGTCGAGCAAAAACAGGTCTGTCGTAATGGTATCGGTGAGCGCCGTGCCGTTGTCGCCCTGATACTCGTCGTACCAGTCTGTCATGGCATAGTGATTGGTGTAGGCGAGCGGGATCTCGTCGATGCCCTGATACATCTGCACATACTCGTGCGCATAGGTGCCGATGGGCGTGAGATCATACTTCATCGCGAGATAGACGTTAGAGGTACCGACGCACTTGTCGGTCTCCTTCGCCAGTCGGCGCACCACCACATCCTCCCATTCGCGGGAGAGCCTTCTGCGGCAGCCGAATTCGGCGAATTTAAAGGTGTAGGTGCCGTCGTTGAGATTCTGTATCTTTTGATCGAGCTTTTCCTCGGCGGAGCGCCGCAGCGTCTCGTAATCGTACTGCATGCGGAAATAGACCTCGTTGATGATCTCGAGCAGATAGATCTCGAACTGCATCGCGGAGAAGAGAGGACCGTCCACCACGACGCTCAGCTCGCCGTCTTCCGTGCGGCTGACGGTCACATAGTCGCGGATGGGGCGCCACAGGCGCAGGAATTCCACATAGTCATTTTTGATGAAGCGAATGGAGCGCAGGTAATCCAGCTCTTCGCCTGAGAAGCGCAGGGTGCACAAATGGTCGATCTGCGCGTTGATCTCCGCCTCCATCTCGGGGGTGAACACCACGTCCTTGTTGCGGCACTTGAAATAATACTGTCCGCACAGATCGGTGTGCTTATGTAAAATGACCTGATCCATGTTGAATTTATAGAGGTCGGTGTCGAGCAGAGATACCACGATCGGTTCCAGTTTCATGATAGTTTCCTTTCTTGCATACGCAGCATGATCCTTAAATACTGCTTGTGTTCAAATGATCCTTGGCGGCGAGCACCGCTTCGCGCATCGCCGCATAATCGTCCCAGAGTGCGGACGGAGCATATTTGCGCCAAGCCTCCTCGTCATCCTCGAGAAAGAACTCCCGCATGCGGGTAGCTGAGATATCGATGGTTTTGGGGATATACAGCTCTGCGATCTGCACGCCCGCGGCGCTGTCAAACCAGCTGATGCGGCGCTCCTCCTTGCCTGATACGAGCAGGTCGGGCGCCTTTCCGAAGCGACGACGCACATTTTGCAGGACATAATCGCCCCATTTGGCGTTGTTGCCGACGCCGATGTCGGGCAGCGGATAGATTGCGACGCGGCTGCCGAACACCTTTTCCAGCATCGTCTTGCGCACCTCATAGGGAAAGGGATTTTTGAGGGTGCCCGACTCCTGCGACGAGCCGACAAAGATGCCGACCCGGTCACAGACGGCGCACGCCTTGCCGACCATATCTAAGTGTCCCGTATGGAAGGTCTGAAAACGCCCCACGATGATCCCCAGCTTAAAAGCCTTATCCTTCATAACGTCCCCTCGTGATCTCTTACAGCTTCGGGTCAAAGGCGGGCATGAGCTGCAGCTTAAACAGGTTCATCTCATGCTTTCTGTCGATCAGCGCCTTGTGCTCCGCGTTCTCGATCTCACCGGTGCGGATATAGCGGTCAAGCTCCGCATAGGTGAAGCCGAGATTGTCCTCATCTGTTTTGCCGCAAAGTCCGTCGGTGGGCACCTTGTCCACCAAAACGGCGGGAAGTCCCAACAGTCTGCCGATCTGCTTCATCTCGTCGACGGTCAGCATCGAGCAGGGGCTGAAATCGCCCACCGAGTCGCCGTAGCGGGTGGAATAGCCCACCCAGTCCTCCGACAGGTTGCAGGTGTTGGCGACCCGTCCGTTGTGGCTCTGCGAGACCGCGTAGAGCGTCGCCATGCGGATGCGCGGCGGCAGGTTGACGCGGCTCTGTTCACTCAGCTCAAAGGGGATCGCCTTGGTGATGCCGTCCACCGCGTCCTTGATATTGACGATGTACCGGCGGATGCCGAGGGTATCGACCAGCAGCTGCGCCATGTCGATATCCGCCTGCTCGCCGCAGGGCATCAGCACGCCGATGACCCGATCCTTGCCCAGCGCTTCCACACAGAGCGCCGCGACGATGGAGCTGTCCTTGCCGCCGGAAATGCCGACGACGGCGTTGCAGCCCTTGCCGTTTTTTTCAAAGAAATCGCGTATCCACTGTACGCACTCATTTTTCACTTTTTCTGCATTAAACATGCTGTGCCTCCTTTATTCTGTTTCGATCTGGCAGCTCGCCATCGTCGCGAGCGCCGCCTCGTGTAGCTGCGGGGTCACGCCCGCGCAGCAGGCTTTGTCCACCTTGATCGGCGCCTCAGGAAAGGCTGCCTTCAAGAGCAGCGCGTTGCTGACAACGCAGATATCCGTGCACAGACCGATGACCTCGAGATCGAAGTCCTCGCCTCCGGCTGCCTGCCGCACCAGCTCGGGCAGGTTGATGGCGCCGAAGGTGCGCTTTTCCACGGGGGTGAAGCCCTTCCGGTCAAGGGCGACGGCGACAGCCTGATCGAACTGCCACCCGGGCGTGTCCTTGATGCAGTGCGGCACGGGCAGGTGCTTGCCCTCGGCGGTCTCCATATAGTTCTCAAAATGGGTGTCAAGGGTCGCGAAGATCTCACCGTCAAAGCCCTCGATCTTTCTGACAACAGCGGGCACGATCGCGACGGCTTCCTCGGTGCCCAGCGCACCGTCCACAAAGTCCTTTTGCATATCGACTACAATCAAAAAGTGTTTCATGGTTTTCATCCTTTCATCGTTTTCTGCGGTAAAGCTTGGCGGGGCGGTGACCCGCGCCCCGGGTATATTCGTCGGTCTCCTCCACCAGCGACGCGATCTTGCGGCGGAAGTTGGCGGGCAGCACCGAAATATTCATGATGGTCTCCTGCACGTTTTGCAGTTGGGCGAGGGTGAAGGTCTCGGGCAAAAAGTCGAAGAGATAGGCAAACTCCTTTGCCCCGCTGCGCAGCGCGGTCAGTGCGGTGGCGATGATACGCGCATGGTCAAAGGCAATTCCCCCGCTGTCCTTGATCGCAAACGAGCTTCTGCCGAAGCTGCTGCCCTCCTCGGTCAGCACCGCCCGCAGGCGGATGTCACCGTGGGTCAGGACGAGAATAAAATCGCCGTTTTCCTCCTGCGTAAAGTCCACGTCGAACCACTGCGCGTCGGAGGCGTCGTCGCCCGGCTTCCACCGGAGCCTTTCCTCGCTGATGATCGACACAAAAGCGTTGGATATGACCCAGCCGCGCGGGTCGCGGTTCGGTTCACTGAACAGCCCCACCGACATCAGTGCGTCGGGTCTGACCGCGGTTTCCTCCTCCGCCTCGCGCAGGGCACACTGCTCGATCGTTTCGCCGGGATTCAGGAAGCCGCCCGGCAGCGCCCAGCAGTCCTTGAACGGATGACCGCCCCGGCGGATCAGCAGAAGCGACAGCTTGGTGCGGGAGTTTTGGCGGTAGTTTTCACTCTCCTCCGCACGGATAGTGAAGGCGACGATATCCGCTGTCACCGAAGGGCGCGGATAATCGTCCTGTCGGTAGGTGTTCAAAAATTCCTTTTCCGAAGACATGTTATCATCTCCTTTGTTTTTATCATCATAATAATAACATATTATTTTTAACATGTCAAGCCTTTTTTGCCGACAAACGCATTTGACAAAAATTTTTTTCGGTGATAAGATAGGTTTACAACCAATACACCCGCCCTTTTTTATCCAAATTAAGATCATGATGAAAAAACTGCTTTCTCTTCTTCTTATCCTGTCGCTTGCCGGTGCGCTCTGCGCCTGCGGCGGCAAGACAACCACATCCTCTTCCGTTTCTGCGACTGCCGCGAGAGTGACACAGCCCGATCGACTCGCGCAAATCGTCGCGCGCCATCGCTTTGAGGGCGTCGTCACGGTCATGCGCGGCGGCACCAAGCTCGGCGAAAGCGCGACAGGCATCGCCGACCCGCAGACGGGCAGGCAAACGACGATCGATTCCCTGTTCTGCGTCGGCTCGCTTTCCAAGCAATTCTGCGCGGCGGCGGTGCTGCTCCTGCAGGAGCGCGGCATGCTCAGCGTCGACGACACCCTCGGCGCCTATTTTCCAGACTGCCCCTACGGCGACCGGGTAACGCTGCGGCAAATGCTCAACATGTGCTCGGGGATCGCGGAATTTTACGAGACCGTCCCCGACGGGCACAATATCAATGAGCTTCCCATCGGCACCCTGCGCGATACCGTCACCAACGACGGCACCAAGGAGGGCAACCGCGACCTGCTGCAACAGTGGCTCTTCGAGCAGCCGCTCGGGTTTGAGCCGGGCAGCGCGGTCGTCTATACCAACTCCAACTACTTCCTGCTGGCGCGCATGGTCGAGCAGGTGTCGGGCACGCCCTACGAGGACTTTCTGCGCGAGAATATCTTCCGACCGCTCGGCATGACGAGCACGGGCTTTATCGACGACATGCTCGACGACCCGCGCCTCGCCAAAAACGCCCGTGAGGCGCAGACCGTGTATGTCGGCATCACCATGGGCTTGGGCGATCTGGTGACGGACGCCGCCGATATGGAGCGGTGGCTCGGCTCCTTCTTTGACAACCGTCTCCTCAGCAGCGAGAGCGTCGCTATGATGACCGACCCCGGTGCGGGCGGCTACGGCTTCGGCGTCGTGCCGGCGGGCAGCGGCAGCTGGTACCACACGGGCATTTTCACCTCCTACAGCGCCTTTGACTATGTCGATCCGCAGAAGAAAGCCTTTGCCTTCGCGGTCACCAACAACCAAAGCACCATGCCCTACGGCGTGGCGGATATGTGTTACGAACTGCTCGCCGAAGCGTGAGCGGGCAAATCGATCCTGTAAAAAAGGGTTGGCTCACATGAGCCAACCCCTTTGTTGTTTCTATGCTTTTTTCATCCGCATGCGCAGCGCGCCTTACGAATGCTTGCCGGACAGGCTGAACTTTGATTCGGTGCCGTGCGCCAGCTTGACGAAATTCGGATAGTGGCGGACGATGACCAATGCTGCCGCAGCGATCGCCAGCACCTCTACCCAGACGTTGCTGTAACCCAGATAAAACAGCGCGATCGGGCAGGACAGCGCCGCCGTGCAGGAGGCGACCGACATATATTTGAGCGTGAACAGCAGCAGGAAGAAAATGCCCATGGCGATCAGCGTCATGCGCCAGTCGACAAACCAGATGGTCGCGAAGCCCGCGATAAACGCCTTGCCTCCCTTGAAGCCGTACCACACGGGGAAGCAATGTCCCAGCATGCAGAACAGTCCCGCAAACTGTGCGCCGAACTGCCACAGGTCAAAGGCAAAGCTCATATAGACCGCCGCCGCGAATACCGGCACCGCCGTCTTGAGAATGTCAATCAGCAGCACCGACCAAGCCGCCGCGTTCAAGCCGTAGACGCGCTTGAAGTTGGTAAAGCCCGGGTTATTGCTGCCCGACTTGCGGATATCATCGTGGTAGATGAGCTTTGACATGATGATCGCGCCGTTCACGCCGCCGAGCAGATAGGAAACCACGGCGATCAACAGTAAACTGACGCTCAGAATCATACGTTGAACCTCTCGATGCTGTTGCCGTAGGCAAATACGCCGATGGCATCCGCGCCGATGGAAGCGCCGATGATCGGGCCGATGTAGCCGATATAAGAGGTGGCGTTCGGGATCTCTTCCTTGATGATCTCGGCGACCTCCTTCGCCTCGTCCTCGCAGTCGGCGTGGGCGATCATGATGAACGGATTGTCAATTCCCTTGACGCCGTCCTTCATCAGCGCGACGATCTCCTTGAGTGAATTAAGTCTGCCCTTTGCCTTCTTAATGGGCACGTTGTTGCCGACCTTGTCGGAATAGATGATCGGCTTAACGCCCAGCAGGTTGCCGAAGAAAGCCGAGGAGCCTGTCACACGACCCGCCGCCTTCAGGGCGTTGAGGTTGTGCACGGTGACAAACATGTTGACATTGTTGCGGATGGGCAGCAGCGCCGCCTCGATATTCTTGGCGCTCATGCCCTGATTGCGGAACTCGGCTGCCTTGATCGCGACGAGCGCCTCGCCCATGCAGGCGTTGAGGGAGTCGATGCAACAGATGGTCGCGCCGGGATAGTCCTTGAGGATGGTCTCGGCTTCCTTGGCGCCGACGTTGACCGAGCCGGAGCACTTGCCCGAGCAGGCGATATAGACGATGTCGTTGCCCTTGTCAAGCTCCTGCTTGAAATACTTCCGGAACTCGGTGGGCGGCACCATGGTGGTGGTTACGCGCTCACCGCCGCGGATGGTATCATACAGCTCCTTGGGGCTGTAGAATTCCCAGTCCAAGCTGGCGGGCGTCTCTTTGCCGTCGCGGACGGTGTTCATCATCATATAGTCAATGTCGTACTTTTCACGCAGATCCCTGGGCATATCGGAGCAGGAATCGGTGACAATTCTTACCGGTCTCATATGGGTATTCTCCTATTCTAAGATAATAATATAATCATAAATCGGCTGTCCGCCGTCAATCATGATCACTTCGGTGCGTCTGTATTGCTTTTGCAGGCTGTTGCAGAGCGCCTGCGCCTCGTCGCTTCCCGCGTCCGCGCCGCAGACCAGCAGCATGATGTCATAGCGTCCCGCCTTGGTCGCCGCGCAAAGCGCTTCCGCTGCCTCGTTGCGGGTCGCATCGGCGGTGTAGATGGTGTCGCCCACAAAGCCGATATAGTCGTCCTTGTGCACCTGCACGCCGCCCATCTCGGTATCGCGCACGGCGCGGGAGACCATTCCCGTCACCACGTCCGCGATAATGCCCTCCAGCTCCTCGATGATCGCGTCGCAGTCTCCCGCGGCGGTGTCGAGCATCGAGATCGCCGCGTAGCCCCGAGGGATTCATGCTTTGACCGCCGTCGACGACCGCGTCACAGCCGAGCGAGACGAACGCGTCCTTGATGCCCTCGCCTGCCGCGACACTGACAACGCCGAAGGGCTTGTGCGGCATGCGCGGCTTGGGAGCGAATTTTTCCGCCATGTGGTTTTCGTTGTGCTGCAGGGTCATGTTCTCCATCTTGAAGGTGAGGAACTCGCCGTAGCGCTGCATTTCGTTGAGAATATCGCCGGGGGTCTTGGTGTGGACATGCACCTTGACGATACTGCCCTCGCGGAAGCAGACGACCGAATCGCCCACGCTGTTGAGGTAATCGATCAGCACGCCCTCGTCAAAGCTGTCCAAATCGACCTTGCTCTTTTGCAGGCGGAGCAAAAACTCGGTGCAGTAGCCGAATTCCAGCACGCTGTTCTCGGTGAAGGCGTCGAGGTCGACCTGCTGTGCCTGCGCAGGTGTGTCTGCGGCAAGCACCGCCTCCGCGCCGCTGAGGGCGCTGCGCATGCCCTCGACGATCACGCCCAGACCCGCGCCGCCGCTGTCGACGACGCCCGCCTCGCGCAGCACGTCGAGCAGATCGGGCGTGCGCTCGAGCGAGAGCCTGAGCTCGCGGTGAAAGTCGGCAAAATAGCTGTCAAAATCGCTTTCGTCGCCGACCCTGCCGTTGGCGTAGGCGACCGAATCCTTGAGCACCGTGAGGATGGTTCCCTCCACAGGGACCGACACCGCGCCGTACGCTTCGCTGACGCCGCTTTCAAAGGCAGCGGCAAGCCCCTTGACATCGGCTTCCTGTATACCTTCAAAGCCCTTGGCGAGTCCCGCGAAGATGCGCGAGAGGATCACGCCCGAGTTGCCGCGCGCGCCCAGCAGCATGCCGCTCGCCGCCTTGCCGGCGATCTGAGAGAGGCTTTCGCTGCCCTCGCCTACCGCGGAAGCGCCCGCATTGATGGTCAATGACATATTGTCGCCCGTATCGCCGTCGGGGATCGGGAACACATTCAGATCATTGATCATCTGCTTATTTGCCTGCAGCGCCGCCGCGCCGCCGCGCAGAAGCTTCGCAAACAAAAAGCCGTCTAATACCTTATTTTCCATAGCAAATCATCCTGATGATTGATATTATTCGACAGAAAAAGCAAAAAAGCTTGACTTTTTCCCAATCTATATATTATAATAGAACCGCGAAAAATTTAAGGGTCATTTTTCGACCTTTTTGTTTCATTATACACATATATTGTTAATAGTGTATATTATCCCTCAAAACTCGACAAAAATGTAGAAGGAGCATGTTCCATGGAGCAGTCACCCAAGCCCGTCGACCGCCGTGTGCTGAAAACCAAGCGCGCCATCCGCAACGCCTTTGCCAAGCTGATGACAGAAAAGGACATCAACGACATCACCATCATCGAGCTTGCCGATGCAGCCGACATCAATCGAAAAACCTTTTATAATTACTATTCAGGCGTCTATCAGGTGGTGGAGGAGATCGAACAGGACATCAGCCGCAGCTACGACGCCCTGCTGGGCAACGTGGAGTTCCGCCAGTCGATGGACGCGCCCTACTCGCTGTTCGAGCGGTTCAGCACGCTGATCAACATGGATCCCGAGTTTTTCGGCTATCTGCTGTCGATGGACGGCAACACCGTGCTGATCACGCGCATCATGCGGCTGCTCAAGGACAAAACCTGCGAGAAGATGGTCGCACAGCTCGATATCGCCAAATACAAGGCGAACATCATGATTGACTATGTGCTCTCGGGCATGCTGTCGGTCTACCAGCACTGGTTTGCCTCCGACCGCACTGTCCCGCTGGAGGAGGTCTCGCAGATCATCAGCAAAATGAGCTTTTCCGGCATCAACGGCAGCGTCCCCGCATAATACGATATGGATATCCAAAGGTGCCGCAGGCATCGTTCATGTTGCAGTCGCATGAACGGTGCCTGCGGCACCTGATTATTGTTGAAACAACTTATATACCTTGACCGCCCCGTCCGCTGTAATCCCCAAGCCGAGGAACATGCCGGACGGGTCTTTGACGCGCACGAGCGTCCGATTTTCGACGTCCTTTTTTCGCCACGCGGTGCGCGCGATGTCCAGCGCCGCGCCGTTTCGAAAGCGCTTTGCCTGCGCCTCGCTGACCGTCAACGCTTCATAGTCTGCAAACAGGCTTTCGGTCGGTCGGATAATCTCCCCCGCCGTACCGGCTTCGCAGCGTGCTTTCAGCTCGTCGAGCGTCACGCAGTCCGCGAGCGTATAGCCGCACGCATATGTCCTGCGCAGCGCGGTCATCACCGCGCCGCAGCCGAGTGACCTGCCCATGTCGTCGATGAGCGTGCGCACATAGGTGCCCTTGGAGCAGCGGATATGCAGCGTGCCCGTCTGCCCTTCTGCGTCAAAGCTGGTCAGTGTCAGCTCATACACCGTGACCCTGCGCGGCTCGCGCGCGACCTCGATTCCCTTGCGGGCGAGGTCATAGAGCCGCTGACCGTTCTGCTGCACCGCCGAGTACATCGGCGGGATCTGCGCGATCTCACCGCGCAGCGGCTCCAGCGCCGCTTCCACGTCCTGCGATGCCGCATGGCTCTCGCATGCGGTTTTCACCTGCCCCCAGATGTCGAGGGTGTCGGTGGTCACGCCCAAGCGGAACGCCGCGTCGTATTCCTTGTCGTGATCGACAATCAGATCCTGCGCCTTGGTCGCGCTGCCGAGCAGCACGGGCAGCACGCCCGTGGCGTTGGGGTCGAGCGTTCCCGTATGGCCGGTCTTGCGCTGACCCGTCAGCCGCCGCACCACGGCGATCACGTCAAAGGAGGTAAATCCCTGCGGCTTGTCGATGATGATGACGCCGTTCATAGGAATTTCGCCGCAGCTGCTTTGAGCTGCGCCTTCGCCTCGTCCAGCGTGCCCTTGACGGTGCAGCCCGCGGCAGCCGAATGACCGCCGCCGCCGAGCGTGGCGCAAAGCGCAGAGGCGCTGACCTGTCCGTTGGTGCGCACCGAAACCTTGAATTCGCCCGGCGCCTTTTCGCGCAGGGTGATGCCGATCTCCACGCCCTCGATCTGGCGCGGGATGGACGCCAAGCCCTCCAGCTCGCCGTCCGAAACGCCGATGCTGCGCTGCATGTCGCAGGTGACGGCGATGATCGCGCAGCGGTCGTCAAAGCAATACTCGATCGTATCATAGACCTCGCGCTCCAGTGCGAGCTTCTTTTTTGTCTTTGTCTCGAACATCACCTTGTTGATATACGCGGTATCGCAGCCGATGTCGATGATGTCCGCGCCGATGCGCAGCGTCTCGGCAGTGGTGTTGGTGTATCGGAAGCAGCCCGTGTCGGTGGAAATACCCGTGTACAGGCAGTTGGCGATCGCGCGCGTCCATGTGATGCCCATCTCGCAGAAGAGCTTGTAGAGGATGGCGCAGTTCGCCGCCGCGTGGCCGTCGACCAGCCGGAGCGGCGCGTCCACGACGTTGGTCATGTGGTGATCGATACACAGATCGATCCTGCCCTCGTAGGCAGCGCGATTTTTGCCCAGCAGCCGGACGTCGGCGACGTCGACGGTGACGACGGTCTGCGTCTCAAAATCCTGCTCTCTGATCTCGTTTGTCAGAAAGACAAAATCCTTTGGCAAAAACGTGGTGATGACCCTTGCCTTTTTGCCCATCTGCTGCAGCGCGAGACAGAGCGCAAAGCCGCTGCCGAGCGTGTCGCCGTCCGGATAATCGTGGGTGAGGATGTCAAAGCAGTCGTGCTCGCGCAAGAACGCGGCTGTCTCTTTCAGTTTATCGGTCATCCGTCTCCTCCTCGCTTTCGTCCCCGGGGATGTCAAGGGAGTTGAGAATACGGCTGATATTGGCGCTGTATTCAATGCTGTCGGTCGCCTCAAAGATCAGCTCGGGCACATGGCGCAGCTTGAGACGGTGTCCCAGCTCGCGGCGGATAAAGCCCGAGGCGGATCTCAGTCCCTTGACTGCCTCCTTGGCGCGGTCGAGCCCCTCGATGGCGCTGACCCTGACGGTGCAGTAGGAAAGGTCGTTGGTGACCTCGACCCGGACAATGGACAGAAACGCACCCGTCACGCGCGGATCCTTGAGCTCGCGAAAGATCGCTGTCAGCTCGCGCTTGATGTCCTCTGTTGTACGTTCTATTCTGTGACTTGCCATGTTATCTCCTTCATCCTGTGCCGCAGACACCGTTTCGGATCAATCGCGGTACTCCTCAATGGTATAGACCTCAAACATATCGCCTTCCTTGAGATCGTTGAACTTTTCGAGTCCGATACCGCACTCGTAGCCCTCCTTGACCTCTTTGACGGCGTCCTTGAAACGCTGCAGCGACGCGATGCTGTCCTCGGCGATGACGATGCCATCGCGGATGACGCGCACACCGCCGCCGCGGCGGATGATGCCGCTCTTGACATAGGAACCCGCGATGGTGCCGACGGACTTGATCCTGATAACGTTGCGGCACTCCGCCATGCCCAGCACGACCTCTCTGGTCTTGGGTGCGAGCATGCCCTTGAGGGCGGCTTCGATCTCATTGATGCAGTCGTAGATGACGCTGTACAGGCGCATGTCGACGCCCGCGCTCTCGGCATGTGCCGCCGCCACCGCGTCGGGGCGGACGTTGAAGCCGACGATGATCGCCGAGGAAGCCTCTGCGAGCATGACGTCGCTCTCGTTGATGGCGCCGACCGCGCCGTGGATGACGTTGACGCGCACTTCCTCGTTGCTGAGCTTTTCAAGCGACTGACGCACAGCCTCCACAGAGCCCTGCACATCCGCCTTGACGATGATCTGCAGCTCCTTGACCTCGCCGAGCTTCATCTGGTCGAAGAGGTTGTCGAGGGTGACCTTGGTCTGCGCATTGAAGATCTCTTCCTTCTTGGCGGACTTCCGCTGCTCGACCAAGGTTCTTGCGAGACGCTCGTCGGAAACCGCGTCGAACACGTCGCCGCCGACCGGCACCTCGTCCAGACCCGTGATCTCAACGGGAACGGAGGGACCCGCCTCCTGCACGCGCTCGCCCTTGTCGTTGGTCATGACGCGCACACGGCCGACCGTGGTGCCCGCGATGATGGTGTCGCCCTTATGCAGGGTGCCGTTCTGCACGAGCACGGTCGCGATGGGACCTCTGCCCTTGTCCAGACGCGCTTCGATGACGGTGCCCTTGGCGGCGCGGTCGGGATTGGCTCTCAGCTCCTTCATCTCGGCGACGAGCGCGACCATCTCGAGCAGGTCCTCCAGACCCTCCTTGGTCTTGGCGGAAACGGGGATACAGGGCGTATCGCCGCCCCATTCCTCGGGGATCAGATCGTATTCGGTGAGCTGCTGCTTGACCTGCTCGGGGTTCGCGCCCACCTTATCCATCTTGTTGATCGCCACGATGACGGAAACACCCGCCGCCTTGGCGTGGTTGATCGCTTCGACCGTCTGCGGCATGATGCCGTCATCCGCCGCAACGACGAGGATCGCGATATCGGTGACCTGTGCGCCGCGTGCGCGCATGGTGGTGAACGCCTCATGACCCGGGGTGTCGAGGAAGGTGATGGGCTTGCCGTTGACCTGTACGCGGTAGGCGCCGATGTGCTGGGTGATGCCGCCCGCTTCGCCCGCAGTGACGTTGGCGTGGCGGATGGCGTCGAGGATGGAGGTCTTGCCGTGGTCGACGTGACCCATGACGACGACGACGGGCGCTCTGCCGACGAGATTCGCTTCATCGTCCTCGCTGTCGTCGATCAGCTTCTCCTCGATGGTGACGACGACCTCCTTCTCGACCTTGGCGTGGAACTCCATGGCGATCAGCGACGCGGTGTCGAAATCGATGGTGTCGGTCGCGGTGACCATGGTGCCCATGAGGAACGCCTTTTTGACGACCTCTGCAACAGTCGCCTTCAAACGCAGCGCCAGCTCGTTGACCGTGATCTCGTCGGGGATCTGGACGGTGATGGGCTTCTGCTTGCGCTCGAGCGCGATGCGCTTGAGGCGCTCCGCCTCGGTCTCGCGCTTGCCCTGACGTCTGCCCTTCTGCTTCTGGGTGCGGTTGGAGAATTTCTGCTTCTTGGTGGTATGGTCGCGGTCTGTGCTGCGCGACTTGGAGGTGTCGCTTGCCAGATCGTCATATTTGGAATTATAGCGCTCCACATCGACGTTGGTGGCGCGGGTATCGATGACCTTGCGCTTGCGCTGATGATTGGGCGCCTCGCTTTTCTGCTCCTTGGGCTGCGCTGTCTTGGCGCCGGGAGCCGGTGCGGCGGGCTTGCCGTCCTTCTTTTCGACGGGCTTTGTCTCCGCCTTCTTTTCTTCCTTGGCCTCCTGCTCCTTTGCCTGGGCAGCGGCAGCCTGCTCGCGCTCGAGCTTGGCATTTCTCACCGCGAAATACCGATCAAAGTTCGGCACGCTGTTCTCTCTGGTCAGCACGTCAAAAATGACGTCCAGCTCATTTTCCGCCAAGGCGGTCATGGTCTTTTTATCTACGTTGCAGTGTTTTTTGAGGATCTCCGTAATCTTCTTGTTCGGCACACCCAGATCGGTCGCCGCATCCTTAACCTTATATTTTATCATCAAATACTCCTCTCTTCACAGTCGATCATTTCGTGCAGCCTGTCGGCAAAGCCCCTGTCCTCCACGGACAGCACCGCGCACAGTCTTCCCAGCGCCTTGCTCAGCGCCTCCTTGTCGCGGTTGGCACACAGCACCGGCACGCCGTATTCCTCGGCGGCGCGGCGCACGCGCTTGAGGCTGTTCGGCGCAGCGTCGGTGGCAACGAGCACCAGCAGGGATCTTCCTTCCCTGACGGATTCCTCACAGACCTGTGCGCCGATGACAAGCTTTTTCGCCCGTCTGCATAACCCTAAAAATGACAACAATCTGTCGTTCATATTACCTCTGCTCTGCGGAGGAAAGCTCCGCGCTCATTTGCTCATACACTTCCTCGGGGATCCGACAGCTCAGCGAGCGTTCAAAGCGTCTTGCCTTGCGCGCCTTTTCAAAGCATTCGGTGCTTTTGCAGACATATGCCCCTCTGCCCGGCTTCTTGCCCGTCAAATCGAGCGATACCGCGCCGCTTTTCAGCACCGCGCCGTCGTCGCCCTTTTCGTCGGGCGCCTTGACCACGCGGATCAGTGTGCGCTTGGGCTTCATTTCCCCGCAGCCCGTGCATTTTCTCATCGGAACCTTTTTCATGGTTTATTCTTCCGTCTGCTCCGCTTCTTCCGCGGGCTGCTCTGCCTCGGCTTCCTCCTCGTCCTCGCCGTAGAAGCCGCTCTCGGGACGGATATCGATCCGCCAGCCCGTCAGTCTGGCGGCAAGGCGGGCGTTTTGACCCTTGTTGCCGATGGCGAGGGAAAGCTGATCATCGGGCACGGTCGCCTTGCAGCTCTTGGTCTCCTCGTCGGTGATGTCCACCTTGACGACGGTGGCGGGAGACAGCGCTGCCGAAATGTATTTCTGCGGATCGTCGTTGTATTCGATGATATCGATCTTTTCGCCGCCCAGCTCGCTGACGATCGCGTTGACGCGCGCGCCCTTGGGACCGATGCAGGCGCCGATGGCATCGATATCGGGATTGTTGCTGACCACCGCCATCTTGGTGCGCGAGCCCGCCTCGCGGGAGACCGCCTTGATCTCGACGATGCCGTCGAAGATCTCGGGCACCTCTTTCTCAAAGAGACGGCGCACAAAGCCCGGGTGAGAACGCGAGATGATCGCGTGCGGTCCTCTTTCGTTGTCCTTGACGTCGGCAATGTAGACCTTGACCATATCGCCCTCGCGCAGGTTGTCGACGCCCACCTGCTCCGTCTTGGGCAGCATGGCGGTGCTTTTGCCGATGCGGATGGTGGCGACGCCTGTTTTCATGTCGATACGCTCGACGGTGGCGGTGACGATCTCGCCCAGCTTGCTCTGGAACTCGATCAGGCTGACGCCCTTCTCACCCGCGCGGATACCCTGGCGGATGACGTTGCGCGCCGAGGAGACGGCGATCCTGCCCAGACGCTTGGGATCGAGCGGCACCTCGACCTCGTCGCCGATCTCGAATTTCTTTCTCTTGTTGATCTGCTCCGCTTCCTCCACGGTGACCTCAAAATTGGGATCCATCACCTCGTCGACGACGGTCTTGACCAGCTTGACGTCGAAGCTGTTCTTTTCGGGGTCAGCCTTGAAGATAACGTTCTCGTTGCCGCCGTAGTAGCTTTTGCAGGCGATCTCGATCGCCTTCTGTATCTGCTGAAGCATGTAATCCATGGGGATGTCCTTTTCCTTTTCAAACATCCTCAGCGCTTCAAATAATTCCTTGTTAGTCATTTTTCCAACCAATCCTTTCTCTTCGAGAATCGAAAACCAAACACAGAGAACGGCAACCGCTTTGCTCTTTGAAAACCGTGCCGTCATTCTCCGCTGTCATTCGCTAAAAATCGTCAAGCTTGATCCACGCGGCTTCCTTTTTCCGGAAGGTCAGCTCGTTTTCTCCGCTGTGATCCTCCACGGTCACCACGCCGTCATCATATGCCTTTAATTTGCCGTTGAACTCCTTGCCGATCCCTTCGACCGGGCGCAGCATCTTGACCATGATATCCGCCCCGATGAACTGCGCAAAGTGCTCGTCGCGCACCAGCTCGCGCTCAACACCCGGAGAACACACCTCCAGACAGTAAGCGTTCTCAATGGGATCCAGCTCGTCGAGCGGGTCGTTGATCGCGCGCGAGACCGCCTCGCAGTCGTCGATCCCGACGCCGCCGGGCTTATCGATGTAGATACGCAAAAACCAGTCCGCGCCCTCCTTGACATAGCGCACGTCCCAGAGCGCCAGCCCCAGATCATTCACGATCGGCTCGCACAGCGCCCATACCTTGGCGACGGTCACGCCGCCCTTGCTTTTTGCCAACATTATCCCCCCTTGTCGCTATAACGAAAGGAGCGGGTTGCTTGCCCACTCCTTTAGTTTCCAGTATTTACATTGGTATTATAACACGCAGTTTGAAAAAAATCAAGTAGTAATTGCGATTTGTTCATTCAAATCCGGCGTTCATGCGAAAAAAACGCTTGCCCTGCCGTAGAGGCGGATCATCCGATCACGACTTCCTCTTCGATTTCGTGTTCTTTTTTGAAATCCCTGTCCATCGCAAAATCGGGGATCAGCTTTTTCTTGAGCACATAGGTGAACACACAGAAAGCCGTGAAGCCCGCCAGACACAGCAGCGAGAACGCCAGCCCCGGCCAAAAGCCGTTGGGCGCGTATTTGAGCACAATCCGATGCTCGCCCTTGCTCAGCGGGAACGCGAGCAGCGAACCGCCTACGGGCGTGATCTCGACCGCTTCGCCGTCGACATATGCCTCCCAGCCCTTTTCATAGGGGACAGAGGTGTAGAACAAGCCGTCGCGCGCAGCGTTGACAGTGCCCTCCATCTTGGCGCCGTTGTTAAAGTACGTGGTGGTCATCGTGTTCTCGCGAATCATCTGATATCCCTGCTCGAACACCTCTTGGTTGAGCAGATAGAGATAGACCTTCGCGCTGCCGCTGGCGTTTGTCTCCAGCGACGAGGAGACCGAGATCATCTCGCCCTTCCGGAAGTAGCCCGCCGCGGCGATGTACATGCGATCCATATTGATGGTGTTGCCCGTCGACTCGCCGTTGCGCAGAATCGAGATGTTGTCGCCCTTGTTGATAGAGGTGCCGACGAGATACAGACCGTCCTTCGGCGCGGTATAATCCCATTGAAGCTTGGGCGTGACGCCGGACTTCACGCAGGAATAGCTGTAGCTGCCGTCGGCGTTCTGGCGGACATTGAACTCGGAGGCGTCGGTATGGCTCTCACCCGTGGGATACAGGCGGGAGTAGACAGGCTCCTCCATGCCCGTGGCGAGGCGGAAGAACTCGATCTGCTTTTCAAACGGATTGAAGCTGTTTTCCTCGCGGATCTCCTCCCAGCGGAGCAGGTCGCGGTTGACCATGAAGCCCATGGGCAGATAGTGGTTGTTGCGCAGCAGCTTGATGCTGCCGGAACTGGACGTCTCGGAGAGGTCGTAGGTGTTGCGGTACTCTCCGTCGCGCGTGATCAGATATTTGACGTTCATAAACAGGTTGGTGACGGGTGAGCTCTCCTTGTAGAGATAGCGGTTGCCCGCCTGCCAGCCGTTCAAGCCGAAATTCTGGTAGAAGAGGGTCATGCTCTCGTTCGCCATGGAGTTGAACATCGACAGACCGTGATAGTGGTTGAGCGCGCCGTCGTTGAGCGTCTGGGTGTTGGTCATCTCGGCGCGCCATAGCTCGGGCGTGTCCTTTTCCTGCTCCTTCATATAGTCGATCACCGCTTCGGTGTTTGCTTCGCCGCGCGGATAGCCGTCCATGCCCGTGACGGTCGTGACGTTGACGCCGAAGTAGGCGGTATAGCCGCTCTGGGCGATCGCGATGATCAGAAGCGATACGGCGACTGCCTGCAGCGGGATGACGCGCTTGGTATAGAGCACGACCAGCACCGTGATGAGGGCAAACAGCACCGCGACCGTGAGCAGCGTCGGCGCCACCCAGCTGAGGCGGTCGGGACGGGAATGCCCCTTGACGGCGAACATGTCAAAGACGCCCTGATCATAGGGGCCCTCGCCGTCGGGGTTCTTGTCGCCCGAGAAATCGAACTCCATCAGCAGCACGCAGAAGCTGAGGGCGGAAGCGATCAGCACGTTCGTCAGCTTGGCTGTCTTGATGGTCGCAAAGGCGTGGAAGCCCATGACGATGATGACAAAGCTGACCAGATAGCTGAACCGGTAGTAGATCATATTCGGGAAGTGGAAGCCGTGCCAGACATAGTCGAGCTGGCGGATGATGAAGCTGAGGAACATGAAGAGCACAAGCCCCATGCAGGTCAGCTTTTCCCGCAGCTTGATCTCCTTGGAGGTCAGGCTCAAAAACGCGAAAAAGATCGGGATCGCGCCGCAGGCGACGTTGGGCATGCAGTCGATCTCCTTGTTGGCAGCGACCGTGAAGTTGACAAGGTTGCCCGCGGCGCTCTTGAGTCCGCGGAGCACGCCGAGCAGGTCGTTGCCGCCGCCGAAGTTGACGGCAAAATCCTTGGGGAAGGTGCTGCCGCTGGCGTGGGTGTTTTGCAGGGCGAAGAACGCGGGCAGCACAAAAAAGGCTGCCAAGCCGATGCCCAGCACCGTAAACACCGCGAATTTCAGCAGATTGACGCCGAGCACTTTGAAGCTCTGCCAACGGGTGATGTTGTAGCAGATGAAGATCAGCAGAATGAAAATGCAGGTGAAAAAGCCGATGTAGTAGTTGGTCACGAGCGAAAGCGCCAGCATGACCGTATACAGGCGGAAGCGGTTCTCGGTCAGCAGCTTGACCGCGCCCAGCGCCACCAGCGGGGTGATGCAGACCGTGTCGAGCCAGATGGTGTTCCAGTAATAGCCCATGAAGAAGGCGCAGAACGAAAAGCTGATGCCGAAAATGACGAGCGAAACGTCGTTGCGCTTAAAGACGCTCTTGAGGAAATACGCCATGAAGGAGCCCGCCAGCGCGATCTTCACCGCCACCGAGATCATCAGAAACTCTCTGAGATAATCGGGCGAGACGAACAGCGACAGGAAATTCATGGGACTGGCGAGATAGTAGGACATCAGCGAGAAATAGTTGACGCCCGAACCGACCGACCATGTCCAGAACAGGCTCTCGCCGTGCTGGAGCTTATCCTGAAAATCCGAGAGGAAGGGATAATATTGGTGCCAGAGGTCGGTGACCAGAATCTGTTTGTTGGCTTCGCCGAGCGGCGCGACGTCCATCAGACCGAACGCCGTCAGCATCAGCGCAAGCGGAACCAAAAACGCGATCCATACGAACACATTCCGCTTGCCGAAGGCTTTCAGCCGGTCGGGAATGGTCTTTGGTTCACGCAAGGTTTGGACAATAGACATAGATATAGAAACCTCCGTTTTTATTGCGGGTCGTTTTTCAACCGACAGGTATTGCAGTCGCCGCGCCTGCCGAAAAAGCGAAAACGAAACCAGTTTTCATTGTACCACGTTTTTCTGTCGAGGTAAACAAGTATTTTTCGAAAAAATTCAAAAAAACACAAAAAAGTTTGGACTTTTCCCTTTTCCTCTGTTATAATGAGTGGCAAGGTGATCAACATGACAATGAAAAAGACAATCGATCTGGTCGTCCCCTGCTTCAACGAGGAGGAGGGTCTGGAGCATTTTGTGCTGGAGACCAACAAGGTCATCGAGACCCTGCCGGACTATTCCTTCCGCTACATCCTCATCAACGACGGCAGCCGCGACAAGACCTACTTAGTGATGAAGCGCCTTGCCAAGCGCTTTGACAATGTAAAATACATCTCCTTTTCGCGCAACTTCGGCAAGGAGGCGGCGATGTACGCGGGCTTGCAGCACAGCACCGCAGACTATGTGGTGGTGATGGACGCTGACTTACAGCACCCGCCCGCTGTTTTTCCCCAGATGCTGGAGGCGATGGCGGAGGGCTATGACTGCTGCGCCACCAAGCGGCATGACCGCGAGGGAGAGAAGTTCTTCCGCGGGCTGTTCTCCAAGCTGTTCTTCCGGCTCAGCAACCGGCTCACGGACGTCAAGAACCCCTACGGCGCGATGGATTACCGCATGATGACCCGACAGATGGTGGACGCTATCCTCGAGCTCAGCGAGGTGCAGCGCTTCTCCAAGGGCATCTTCTCGTGGGTGGGCTTCAGTACCAAGTGGATCTCCTTTAAGACCGTCGACCGCCAGCTCGGTCAGACGACGTGGCGGTTCTCATCACTCCTGAAATACGCCATCGACGGCATCACCTGCTTTTCGGTCGCGCCGCTGCGCTTTACGGCGGTGATGGGCGCGGTGATCTTCTTCGTCTCGCTCATCTATATCCTCATCACCCTCATCCAGACGCTGTTCTTCGGCATCACGACCCCGGGCTATGTCACCACGCTGTGCGCGGTGCTCTTCCTCGGCGGCATCACCGAGATGTCCATCGGCATTCTGGGCGAATACATCGGCAGGATCTATATGGAGGCAAAAGACAGACCGATCTACATCACCAAATTCTCCAACTTTGAGGAGGAAAACAACGAGGAGCAAGATGGATAAGCTGAAACAATTTTTCGACATCAAATTCTGGAAATTCATTCTCGTGGGCATTATCAACACCATCATCGGCATGGGACTGCAATTTGTGTTCTACAATGTCTTCGGATGGGACAAATACGACTGGGGCGTGATCTTGGCGAGCTTTCTCGGCAATTTCATCGGAAGCGTGGTCAGCTTTTTCCTCAACAAGCACTTCACCTTCAAAAACAAAGAAAAGGGCTGGAAGCCCGTGTTCCGCTTCGCGCTGAATATCTTGGTTTGCTACACCATCGCCTATGTACTGGTTTCGCCGCTCGTCACCTGGATCTGCACTGCCAACGGCTGGACGATGTTCGGCTGGACGGTCGAGAAGTTCGCGGGCAACGCTGCCCTTGCCGTCGGCGCCTGCACCTTCGTCGCGTGCAATTACATCGGGCAACGCTTCTTCGCCTTTCGAGAAAAAAAATAACCCCCGCGTGTCGCGGGGGCCAGTCCGCGAATGAAATGTTTATTTCAACGGTTGCCTTCTTATCCCGCGCTATAACGCGGGCGTTAGACCTGTCTTTACTCGCAAACGCTTGTTGCGCGGGGAAAGCGCCCTTGGGCGCCCGCGTTAAAGCGCGGGCGTTAGACCTGTCTTTACTCGCAAACGCTTGTTGCGCGGGGAAAGTGCCCTTGGGCGCCCGCGCTATAATGCGGGATAAGAGCTTACCGTTCTTACCAACCTTGCACGCGTGGATACACAATTTACGAAAATGCAAAAAGAGACCGGTAAAAGTCACGGTCTCTTTTTTTATCGGAAATTTATTGTTTCGCCGATGGCGAGGGGTGTAAGCGGTGTGCCGGTGGGAAAGCCCTCAGACATGCCCGTGCGGTCGATCAGCACGCCGTTTCTGTCATAATCGGGGTGCACCATGATCTCGACGTCCCCGTCCACGTCGGCGTTTGCGAGGTCGGACAACCTGCCGAAGTGCGCCGTGGTGACAAAGCCCTGCGCGCGCCACCACGCGTTGTCGATCCTGCCCGCCGTGACCTGCGGACGAGCGGGCGTAGAAAAGGTGCGGTTGAGACGGATGCGGACAATGCCGTTAGCGCGGCAGACCTGCGCGACGAGCGGCGCAAGGGCGGCAAGGTTGTGGACATAGTGGTGGGAATCGGCGCGCGTCACGGGAAAGCCCGCCGCACGGATGCGCCCGACCTGCGCGGTCAGCTCCGCGATGACGGCGGCCTGTGCCGCTTGCGAGAGCGGCTGCGGGTCGCGCAGATAGTCCTTATGGAACCTGCCGTCCCGGACGAACGCCGCGACAGAGCGGATATCCTCCGTGAGCGGTGCGCCCTCTGTGAGGTTGAAGTGAACGCCGACCTGCCGGGCAAAGCCCCTGTCCCGGGCGAGTGACGCCGCCTGTTCAAAATATTCTCCCGTCGCCATCATGGTCGTGCCGTGTATGATGCCCCTTTGCAGCGCCTCGGCGATCGCGCGGGAACAGCTTTCCGTGAGACCGAAGTCGTCGCCGTTGAGAAACACGCGCATATGATCAGGCTCCTTTAAAAGCATTGCGGTTATGGTGTTTGACCGAAGCGGTCACGAATCGTAGAAATGCTGTCCGCTGTCCGTCACCAAACGTTCTGTCTCGGGATAAGCAAAGATGGCGGCATTTCCGGCGTTTTCCCGAAGATATCCGACAAACTCTTTTGCGTACCATTTCGCCATTTCAAGGTTGTGCATACGGTAATAGCCGCAATTCTGAGGCGTGGTGCCGGGCACCTCCTGCACGTCATCCACGGACCGGAACACGCTCAAAATCAGCTCATAGATCTCTTGCGGCGCGCGGTCGCCTTTGAGAATAAGATAGAAGCCGGTCAGACAGCCCATGGGTCCCCAGTAGATCACCTCGTCCTTCCAATCGGGGTCGTTTCGAAGCGCCGTCGCGATGATATGCTCCAGCGAATGCATGGCAGCCACATCGATGACCGGCTCTCTGTTGGGTCTTTTCAGCCGGATATCATAGGTCGTGACCGTGCGGTCGCCCAAATGATCGACCCTGCTCGTGAATATTCCGGGTACGATGCGCATGTGATCTACCGAAAAGCTCTGAATCAATTCCATTACTGTGTTTCCTCCTGTATCCATGATCATTCTTTTTCAAATCCTCGCACACCGGCTCAAATTCGGCTTTAATCCGTCAGTCGATTACTTTCCCGTCTTTTGCTCAAAGCCTCCACAAATCGCCTACAACGGCTCTCAACGGCTCGATATAGCTTTCAGTTCCTTTCCCTCAAGAATTTCAAAATTACATTCCGTGTAAGACAGTCCGTACTTTTTAACTTCTTTGTTCAGAATGTTGAAAAGTTCCTGTTCCGTATTGAACACACCATACCGAAATCCGTTCTGTATGGTGTCATAGCAAATCCACTGTTCGCTTGTCGGAATATCCCTGACAAGAATATCGCAGACCGTTCCTGTTTTTCCGTGTGACACAAAAACCAATGCGTTAATCCTGACATTACCAACTGTCAGTGTCGCAAAGATTTTTTCCAGCCGTTGATTTTTCAGGGCAAACAACTTTCTGACCTGTCCTGCTGTCATAAATTTTTTGAAGATATATTTTCTGCCAAGCTCTTTCTTTAACTTTTTTCTTTCGTTCATGTCATTTTCATACCCTCTGAGTAATCTTCGTCATCGTCATTCCAATCTGCTGTGTTGCTGTCGTCTGTTTCGCCGTCAAAAAAGTTCATTGAGTATCCTGCTGAAGAATAATAACTTTCAGAATATCCGCAACTTTTTACTTTCAGTCTGTTCTGTTCTATCGCATCGTCAAGAAAATCTGTGTCTAAATCACAGTCAAGATACCCTGCATAGACCGTGTTGTAATAGGACGCTGACGGCATTCCGAACTCCTGTTTCAAGTCCATAATATAAACCATTGCCTTTACTGTCTGTCCGTTCTCCATCTGTACAGGAATATTCTGTTTGAAGTAGTGTGTCGGGTAACCCTCATATCGATTTAAATTTCTTTCATCTTCGGGTGTGATTTTCCACACACCGACAGGCACTTCACTGTCAGGCTTTGGAGCAATGGTAGCATACGCATAATTTCTCGCTCCTTTGAACTGCAATTCATAACCTTTGAGTGTTCCCGTTCCGACAAACTCAGCGTTCGGACAACGGTATTTCATCTGCGTTTTGTTCAGGTTACTTCCATAAGCCACATACAATTTTTTTCGCAAAATTATCACTCCTCACATTCCGAAACTCATACCCGAACTTTCTTCATCTTCTGAAAGTTCTTCTGTATCTTCGTTCTGATTTTCATTCTCTGATTGATTTTC
>CACZWQ010000031.1 GCA_902784855.1 uncultured Ruminococcus sp.
TGTTCCCGCCGCAGGAATTGCAAATGCGACCGGTTTTACTACATGGCGAACCAAGCCGACGCGATGTCCAAAAAGCGTTATTCCAAGGCGCGAAAGAAAACCCACGCAGACAAGGATGAGCTGAAACGCATTGACTCAATTGTTTCCCCACTGATTCGCAAAGGACAACCGATTTCGCATATCTATGCGGAACACGGCGATGAAATCGGCGTTTCACCGCGCACCTTGTACCGTTACATTGACATGGGTTGTTTGAAGGTCAACAACTTTGATTTGCGCAGGAAGGTTTCTTACAAGCAGAGAAAAAAGAAGCGTGAAGAATCCGAGGCGTTTCAAAACCAGAAGTTCAGACAGACGCGAACCTACCTTGATTTTGTGAAATATATGGAGAAGCACCCTGATATTAACGTTGTTGAGATGGACACGGTTAAAGGATGCCGGGAGCAGGGAAAACGGATGCTGACGCTGCTGTTTCGCAAGACGAATCTGATGCTGATTATGCTGATGAGGGACGGCAAGGCGGCAACGGTTGTGGAACAGTTCGACTACCTGACAAGCCTTGTCGGGGTGGAAAACTTCCGCAAAATTTTCCCGGTTATCCTGACTGACAACGGCAGTGAGTTCAAGTACACACAGGAGATTGAAAAGACGGATCAGGGCGTTCAGAGGACACGTTTATTTTACTGTGATCCGCAGGCGTCTTGGCAAAAGGCTCAGCTTGAAAAGAACCACGAATATATCCGCTATGTTCTGCGTAAGGGCAAAAGCTTCAACCCTTACACGCAGGACGATATGGTGCTTATGATGAACCATATTAACAGCACCAGACGGGAAAAGCTCGGGGGCAAATCTCCATTTGAAGCGGAAGATCGAAAGGAAGTAAAGCTTCTTCTGAAAATGCTGGGGTTACACGCGATCCCCTCTGATGAGGTCAATCTCAATCCCACATTATTAACAAAGTAAATTAACGATTTTGCGGGCAGTGACCGGCTATATTGCTTGAAAAGGCAGGTCGGTTTCACTTTGACAAAATCGAGGGGCGGTCTGTCAGCTTTGCTATGCACTGATGATTGCCACATTAAGTAAAACCAGCTTCGTTTCCGCGTTTTGAACGTCGAAACTGGCTCAAATTTCAATCAGCTTGGACGAAATTGACCGCTAAAGTGTTTTTACCTTAGCTTCACTTTTTCATTCAAGCAGAGTATCAACCGCGGGAGGTTTTCAACATGTTCCATTACCTGATCAATTTCAGCGTCGTCACCTTTATCTGCTACGCGGCGGCATACCCCGCCGGGGCGATCCTGCGCAGGCGCAGGCGCGTCCGTCCCCGCAGAAAGCGCGGCGCCGCGCTGCGCGTCATATACGGCAAACAGACGGCACGCAGAAGCCTGCATGCCGCCTGATAGGATTCGATTCAAAGCTATGCCGTCGGGATCGCCATCAAAACGGGCGTGGCGATCGCGAAATAGATCAAGAGAGACAGCGAGTCGCAGACCGTGGAGATCAGCGGGTTCGCCATGACCGCGGGGTCAAAGCCGATCTTGCTGGCGAGCAGCGGCAGGCTGGAGCCGACCACCTTTGCCATGATGATGGTGCCGACCAGCGTCAGCGAGACCGTCATCGCGATCAGCACGGGGCTCACGGGTCCCGTATAGTTGCGCAGATCAAAGAGGATCAGCTTGATAAAGTTCGCCGCCGCGAGCGTGATGCCGCAGAGCACCGCGACACGCATTTCCTTCCACAGCACCTTGAACATGCTCTTGAACTCGATCTCGCCGAGCGAGAGCGCGCGGATGACCGACACCGACGCCTGCGAGCCGGCGTTACCGCCCGAGCCCGTGATCATCGGGATGAACGAGGATAAAATGATCAGCTTGGACAGCACGCCGTCAAAGGATGTGATGATCGTGCTGGTAAAGGTGGCGGAGAGCATGAGCACCAACAGCCACGGCACGCGCTTGCGGTAGATGCCGAACACGCCCGTTTTCATATACGGCTTGTCGGACGGCAGAACCGCCGCCATCTTCTCGATATCCTCGGTCGCCTCTTCCTGGATGACGTCGATCGCGTCGTCGATGGTGACGATGCCGACGATGCGCTGCTCATTGTCGACGACCGGCAGCGCGAGGAAATCGTAGTTCGAGAACATCTTCGCCACTTCCTCCTGGTCGTCGAGGGTGTGGACGGAAATGACGTTTTCCTCCATCATGTCGCGCACCACATCGTCGTCGTTGGCGAGCAGCAGATCCTTGACCGTGGTGATGCCGATGAGCTTGTTGTTTTCGTCGTTGACATAGCAGGTATAGATGGTCTCCTTGTCAACGCCGGTGCGGCGGATGCGCTTGATCGCCATCTCGGCGGTCATATCGGGGCGCAGCAGAATAAACTCGGTCGTCATGATCGAGCCGGCGCTGTCCTCGGGGTATTTCAGCAGCTCGTTGATCTGCTTGCGCATGTCCTTGTCCGCCGTGCGGAGAATGCGCTTGACGACATTGGCGGGCATTTCCTCGATCAGGTCGACCGCGTCGTCAACGAACAGCTCATCCACGACCTCCTTGAGCTCGCTGTCGGAAAAGCCGTGGATCAAAAATTCCTGTGTTTCGTCGTCCATTTCGACAAAGGTCTCCGCCGCCAGCTCCTTGGGCAGCAGCCTGAACAAAATGGGCGTTTTCTCGTCCTGCAATTCCTCAAACACCGCCGCGATATCGTAGGGCATCATGGTGATGAGGATGTCCCGAAGTGTCGCATACTTTTTATCTTCGAGCAACTTCTTGATGGTTTGCGTCAGTGTGACGTTTACCTGAATCATCATCTCTCCTCCTTTGATGTCGGAAAGACGGGTCCACGGGAAACGGCTCGCACTCAATTCCAATGAACGCGCTGCCGTTCACTACACCCTCGCCCGGGAACCGCGCCTAAACTTCCGGCTGCGTCCATTAAAATTTCACCTCACTGTTTTCGCTGCTTTGCCGCAGCGGGACTTAACATCTTATATTCTATTCCAAATTCGTTTATCTGTCAAGACAGATCGAAAGCCGTGTGCATTTTTCGTTTGGCAAAAGCCTTGATTTTTTTCCCTTTTGATAGTATAATGACTGTAAATGTAATACATGTTGGCTATGGAGGCTTATATGAACGGCTTGATCAAAAAATATCTTCCCTATGCGATCGTCATTTTTGCGGTCTTTATCCTGGTGCCGCTGCTGTTTATGAAGGGCAGCCTGCTGGAGAAGTTCTCGCCCGTCGCGTTTTATTTCATCCTGCTGACCACCGCGGTCATCACCTCGGCGGTCTACTGCGCCAAGAACGGCATCGATTTTCTGTTTACGCTGATGGCGCCGATCGCCTTTTTGTTCACCATGATCTACAGCGGCGGGTTCCGACCCACCAATCTGATCCTGCTGTTCGTCTATTTGGTGGCGGGCATTTTCGGTCAGTTCCTCGGCGACCTCGCCTTCGGCGACGAGCGCCGCAAGAAGGAAAAGCAGGAGCGGGCGGAACAGGAAAAGCTCATGCTCCGCGCCAAGCGCCGCGATGAACGCGAACGCCGCCGGATGGAATCGGAATCGCGTGAAAACACCGTCGCCGAGCGCCACGATCCGGATGACGAGGAAATCCAAGCGCCGAGCAGACCGTCGATCGACGACGACGATTTTGACTACGACAAATATCTGGCGGATATCGACCGCATACTGGAGGACGACACGAAGTACGGTCCTCTGCGGTCGGATGACTGATACCACCGATCGACCGGGAGCGAACCTATGCGGGTCCGCTCCCTTTTTTTCGGCGCCGGCATGCTGCTTCGGCAAAAAGAAAAGCGCCCACCCTATTGGGTGGACACTTCTTTAGTGTTGGCATCTCCCTATTTTCACACCTCGTCGCCAAGGCACTATTTTCGGCACCACTGAGCTTAACTTCCGTGTTCGGTATGGGAACGGGTGGACCCTCAGCGTCATCGACACCAACTGTTTTCGGAACAGGAGTGATTATAGCACAGGGTATCCCCTTTGTCAACGGTTTTCGCGGAATTCGGAAGTAATTCGCACAAAATCACCAAAAGCAAAAGGGGCAAACCTTCTGTTCACCCCTCCTCTTTCCGGCAAAGCTCTTTAACCCCCTATTTGGTCAAAACCTCGAGTATCTCGCTGATGTACATCTTGTGATACTCGTCGCCGTTATACTGCTTGAGGACCGGCTCGCCGCCGAGCACGCTCTCCTCGTTGAGAAACTGCGCGTAGAGCTTTTTACAGACCAGCACCATCCGCGCCTGCTCAAAGCAGGGCGTGCCCTCCTCGGTAAACATGGGCGTCAGTCCCGTCTCCTCCACCTTGTTGACATTTCTGCCGCTCTTGGAACCGCAGAAGCTGAGCGCCTCGCGGTAGCTTTCGTCAAAGAAGCAGATCGTAAAGAGGTCGTTTCTCTCCAAAAACTCAAAGGTATAACGCGTCGGGCGGATGAAAGTGAACGTGACCGGCTTGTTCCACATGATGCCCACACCGCCCCAGCTGACAGTCATGGTGTTCAGCCCCTCCGGATTTCCGGCTGTCACCAAGCCCCAATCGCTGCCGAACAGCTTGAACGGGTTGTCAAATATCTCCTGCGGATTAATTGAGCGAAACTCTGCCATTTCATCAAATCCTTTCTGAAAAATACTGAAAAGAATCTTTTTCTATTATTATATCACTTTTTGAATATTATTCAATAGTTTGGCTAAAATATTCATTATTCCGAATATTTTTCGATTTTTTGTGAATATTCCCGGCAAAAACCGCAAACCCTTTTCGCGGGGTTTGCGCGGCGGAAACCGTGATTTTTACAGCTGTATTCAGCTATTTCAACAAAATCATTTGACGCTTTTCCGATTTTTGTGCAAGACCTAAAAATTGTATATTTATTCAAGAAACCCTTGATTTTTCCCGAAGTTGGTGTATAATGGTACTCGTAACCCCAAAAACGAAGAAACAATTTCTATCACATGGAGGAAATCATCATGGCTGACAACAAAATCAAAAAGGTCGTTCTCGCCTATTCCGGCGGCTTGGACACATCTATCATTATTCCCTGGCTGAAGGAAAATTATGACGGCTGCGAGGTCATCGCGGTCTCCGGCAACGTCGGACAGGGCACCGAGCTGGAAGGCTTGGAGGAAAAGGCGATCGCCACAGGCGCCTCCAAGCTCTACATCGAAGACCTCAACAAGGAATTTGTCGAGGAGTACGTTTTCCCCACCGTCAAGGCAGGCGCCGTCTACGAGGGCAATTACCTGCTCGGCACCTCCTTCGCGCGTCCCGTTATCGCCAAGAGGATCGTCGAAATCGCCAAGGCGGAGGGTGCCGACGCGATCTGTCACGGCTGCACCGGCAAGGGCAACGATCAGGTGCGCTTTGAGCTGGCGATCAAGGCGTTCGCTCCCGACATGAAGATCATCGCTCCGTGGAGAACATGGGAGTTCAAGTCCCGTGAGGATGAGATCGAATACGCCGAAAAGAAGGGCATCCCGCTCAAGATCAACCGCGAGACCAACTATTCCAAGGACAAGAACCTCTGGCACCTCAGCCACGAGGGTCTCGATCTGGAAAACCCCGCTAACGAGCCGCAGTACAACAAGGAAGGCTTTTTGGAGCTGGGCGTATCTCCCGAACAGGCGCCCGACAAGCCCGAATACGTCACCATCCACTTTGAAAAAGGCGTTCCCACCCAAATCAACGGCGAGGACACCGAATCCGTCGCGATCGTCGAAAAGCTCAACGAGATCGGCGGCAGAAACGGCATCGGCATCACCGACATCGTCGAGAACCGTCTGGTCGGCATGAAGGCGCGCGGCGTCTATGAGACCCCCGGCGGCACCATCCTCTTCGCGGCGCACAACAAGCTCGAGGAGATCTGCCTTGACAGGGACACCCTGCACTACAAGAAGAACCTCGCCAATGCCTTTGCCGATCTGGTATACGACGGCAAGTGGTATACGCCCCTGCGCGAAGCCATGAGCGCCTTCGTCGACAGCACACAGGAATATGTGACCGGCGACGTCAAGTTCAAGCTCTACAAGGGCAACATCATCGACGCGGGCGTCACCTCTCCCTACAGCCTCTATGACGAGGAGATCGCGACCTTCGACGAGGACGAGGTCTACGATCAGAACGACAGCGCAGGCTTCATCAACCTGTTCGGTCTGCCGATCAAGGTGCGCGCCAAGAAGGGCTTGATCAAAGGATAAAAAACGATAGCACTCACATTTCGGGCAGGGTGAAATACCCCTGCCCCTATAGTGTTTTTATAGAGGGTAAATAACATGCAACTTTGGAAAGGACGCTTCAAGAAGGAGCTTTCAAAAACCACCAACGATTTCAACTCATCCATCTCCTTCGACAGCCGCATGTTCCGCGAGGACATCGAGGGCAGCATCGCCCACGCGACGATGCTCGGCAAGTGCGGCATCATCAGCGAGGAGAGCCAAGCCGACATCATCTCGGGCTTGCAGAGCATCTTAGCCGACATCGAGTCGGGCGCACTCAAAATCGACCCCGAGGCGGAGGACATCCACACCTTCATCGAGGGCGAGCTGACGCGCCGCATCGGCGACAACGGCAAGCGCCTGCACACCTCGCGCAGCCGCAACGATCAGGTCGCGCTGGATATCAAGCTCTACCTGAAAAAAGAGGTCGTCAATGTCAAAAAGCTCGTGGTCGACTTAATCAAGGTCATCGCGGAAAAGGCTGAAAAATACAGCGACACCGTCATGCCCGGCTACACGCATTTGCAGCGGGCGCAGCCGATCGTGTTCGGACATCACCTGCTCGCCTACGGCGAAATGCTCCTGCGCGACGTCTCCCGACTGGAGGACTGCTTAGCGCGCATGGATGAAATGCCGCTCGGCTCCTGCGCACTGGCGGGCACCACCTACCCCATCGACCGCACCGTCACCGCCGACCTGCTCGGCTTTGCGCGGATCACCAACAATTCGCTCGACGGCGTTTCCGACCGCGACTTCTGCATCGAGTTCGCGTCCGTGCTGTCGATCATCATGGTGCACCTCAGCCGCTTCTCCGAGGAGATCATCCTCTGGTGCAGCTGGGAATTCAAATTCGTGGAGCTGGACGACGCGTTTTCCACCGGCTCCTCCATCATGCCGCAAAAGAAGAACCCCGATATCGCCGAGCTGGTGCGCGGCAAAAGCGGCAGGGTGTTCGGCGACACCATGACCCTGCTGACCGTGATGAAGGGAATCGCCCTCGCCTATAATAAGGATATGCAGGAGGACAAGGAAGCGATATTCGACGCGGTCGACACCGTCAAGATGTGCCTGACTGCCTTCATCCCGATGCTCGACACCATGCGCGTCCTTCCGCAGAACATGCGACGGGCGGCTGCGGGCGGCTTCATCAACGCCACCGACTGCGCCGACTGGCTGACCAAAAACGGCGTGCCCTTCCGCGACGCCTACAAGGCGACGGGCGAGCTGGTCGCCCGCTGCATCGAGCTGGGCACCGATCTCGAGAATCTCCCGCTCGCGGAATACCTTGCGGTCTGCGATGTATTCACCGAGGAGGTATATGACGCGATCTCGCTGGAGAGATGCGTGTCCCAGCGCACTGCCTTCGGCGGTCCCGCGCCCGAATTGGTCAAGGCGCAGGCGCAGCGCGTCAAAGAGCTCGCAGAGAACTTATCCCGCGCCGACGCGAAGAAATGATCGGCATATTTGAGATTTTAAATTAAACAAAAGGACGGAACCAACTATGATAAAAGCAGGAATCGTAGGCGCGACAGGCTATGCCGGCGCAGAGCTGGTGCGGCTGTTGACCGCGCACCCCGAGGCGGAGGTCGCGGCGATCAGCTCGGTCTCCTTTGCGGGGCAGAAGCTCAGCGAGGTATATCCCGCCTACACCTTTTTAAACGATATGATCTGTGAGGATCAGGACGCGGTCGTCGAAAAGAGCGACGTGATCTTTGCGGCGCTCCCCCACGGTCTCTCACAGGAGCTTGCCGCGCAGTGCATGGCAGCGGGCAAAGCGTTCATCGACCTCGGCGCGGACTTCCGCCTCGAGAGCGAGGACGCCTACACCGAATGGTACGGCGGCACCTTCCTCGACAAGGCGCTGCACGAGCAGAGCGTCTACGGTCTGCCCGAATTCTTCCGCGACGACATCAAGGGCAAGCGCCTGATCGCCAATCCCGGCTGCTACACGACCTGCTCGCCGCTGGCGATCGCCCCCGCGATCGTCAAGGGACTGGTCAGCACCAAGGGCATCATCTGCGACTGCAAGAGCGGCGTCACGGGCGCGGGCAGAAAGCCCACGCAGGGCAGCCACTTCCCCGAGCTCAACGAGGGCTTCCACGCCTACAAGGTCGCCTGTCACCGCCACACCCCCGAGATCGAGCAGACCCTTTCCAGACTCAGCGGCGAGGACGTGACCATCACCTTTGTCCCCCACCTGCTGCCCGTCAACCGCGGCATTCTGGCGACGGTGTACGCCGACATCCGCGAGGGCGTGACCTTTGAGGAGATCAGACGGGCATACGAGGATTTCTACCGTGACGAGTTCTTTGTCCGCCTCCTCGAAGACGGCAAGTGCGCCGACATCCACAACGTCCGCTACTCCAACTTCTGCGACGTCTCCATCCACCACGACAAGCGCGCCGGCAAGCTGGTCGCCTGTGCGGCGATCGACAACATGGTCAAGGGCGCTGCGGGTCAGGCGATCCAGAACATGAATATCATCTTCGGCTTGGACGAAACGACCGGACTGGTCATCGTGCCGCCCGCTTTTTGATACGGGGGAAACGAATTATGAATCACTATACCTTTATGAACGGCGGCGTGACCGCGCCGCAGGGTTTTACCGCGAACGGCGTCTGCGCCGGCGTCAAGGCGGCGACTGCTGCCGCGATCACCAAGGCGGCGAAAGCCAACGAGTCCGCGGTGATCCCCAACGGCAAGCGCGATCTCGCGCTGATCACCTGCGACAGGGTTTGCAGCGCCGCGGCAATCTTTACCAAGAATCTGGTAAAATCCGACACCATCTACGTCACCCGAAAGCACCTGCAAAACGGCAGGGCACAGGCGGTGATCGTCAATTCAGGCAACGCCAACGCCTGCAATCCCGACGGCTATGAAAAAGCCGAGGCGATGGCAAAGCTGGCGGCAGACGCCCTGAACATCAGCGCTGACGACGTGATCGTCGCCTCCACGGGCGTCATCGGGCAGCCCCTGCCGCTCGCGCCGATCGAAAGCGGCGTAGCGGCGCTGAAAGACATCCTCTCCAAGGAGGGCGGCACCAACGCCGCAGAGGCGATCATGACCACCGACACCGTCAAAAAGGAATGGGCGGTGCAAACCGTCATCGACGGCAAGACCGTCACCATCGGCGGCATCGCCAAGGGAAGCGGCATGATCCACATCAACATGGGCACGACGCTCTCCTTCGTCACCACCGACGCGGCGATCTCCTCCGACATGCTTCGGGAGGCGCTGCTGGAAGCTGCCGACGTCAGCTACAACATGGTCAGCGTCGACGGCGACACCTCCACCAACGATACGCTCGCGATCCTCGCCTCGGGCTATGCGGGCAACGCACAGATCACCGAAAAGAATGCGGACTACGCGCTGTTTCTCGAAGCGCTGACCGCCGCGTTCAAGGCAGTCGCCAAAAAGCTCGCCGCCGACGGCGAGGGCGCGACCAAGCTCTTGATCGGCAAAGTCAGCGGCGCCAAGGACGAGCAGGCGGCAAAGACCATCGCCAAGAGCGTCATCTGCTCCAGCTTAGTCAAGGCGGCGATGTTCGGCGCGGACGCCAACTGCGGCAGGATCCTCTGCGCGGTCGGCTACAGCGGCGCAGAGGTAGACGTCAGCAAGATCGACGTCGCCTATCAGTCTGCGGCGGGCGAGATACTTGTCTGTCAAAACGGCTGCGGACTCGCCTTTGACGAGGAAAAGGCGGAAAAGATCCTGCTGGAAAAGGAGATCACCATCCTGATCACCCTCGGCGACGGCAGCGGACAGGCGGAAGCCTACGGCTGCGACCTCACCTACGACTATGTCAAAATCAACGGCGACTACCGCACCTGAGCACGCGCCCAGAGAAACGGAGCACAATATGGACAATCAAAAACGAGCGAAAGTATTAATACAGGCGATGCCCTACATCAAAAAATGGTCGGGAGAAACCATCGTCGTCAAATACGGCGGCAACGCCATGATCAACGAGGAGCTGAAATCCGCCGTGATGAGCGATCTGGTGCTGATGCAGCTGATCGGCATCAACGTCGTGCTGGTGCACGGCGGCGGTCCCGAGATCAACGCCATGCTCAAGGCGATCGGCAAGGAGAGCCGTTTTGAGAACGGCATGCGCGTCACCGACCAAGAGACCATCGACATCGTGCAGATGGTGCTGGCGGGCAAGGTCAACAAGAGCCTTGTCCAGCTTCTGGAAAGCCACGGCGGCAGAGCTCTGGGACTGTGCGGTCTCGACGGCAGGCTGCTCATGGCGGACAAGCTGGTCTCGGGCGCGGCAGACCTGGGCTTTGTGGGCGAGATCCGCGAGGTCAACCCCGAGCCGCTGCAAAACGCCATGAAGGACGGCTATCTGCCCATCGTCGCCACGGTCGCGGGCGGCTATGACGGCAACGTCTACAACATCAACGCCGACCTCGCCGCGGCACAGATCGCCGCCAAGCTCGGCGCCAAAAAGCTGATTCTGATGACCGATATCCGCGGGCTGCTGCGCGACGTCCATGACGACGAAAGCCTGATCCCCGTGGTCAACGTCAGCGAGGTGCCCATGCTCAAGCGCGACGGCATCATCAAGGGCGGCATGATCCCCAAAATCGACTGCTGCGTCGAAGCGGTGCGCAACGGCGTCAACCGCGCGCATATCATCGACGGACGCCTGGAACATTCCATCCTCCTCGAGCTGTTCAGCGACGAGGGCATCGGCACCATGTTCTACTGAGGGATCGCCGCACAGAAAAGGACAAAGATATGAACATCACCATCCGACCCATGACAATCGACGATTACGATGAGGTTTTCGCGATGTGGCAGATTACCAGCAAGCGCGCCCTCTCCTCCGCCGACGAGCGCTCTCAGATTGCGCGCTATCTCAGGCGCAACGAGGGACTGTCGCAGGTGGCGGTCGCCGATGGCAGGATCGTCGGCACCGTGCTCGCGGGGCACGACGGCAGACGCGGCTTCATCCACCACATGGCGGTGCTGCCCGACTATCGCCGCCGCCGCATCGGTCACGCCCTCGCCGAAAAGGCGATCGAGATGATCCGCGCCGAGGGCATCGAAAAAACCCACATCTTCTGCTATCAAAACAACGAAACCGGGCAAAAATTCTGGAGCGACTTCGGCTTTATGAAGCGCGACGACGTCTTTGTCTTTAGTTTCTGAGAAAAGGAAATCACCATGAATACCAAAGAAAAAGATTTAACCTACATCATGCACACCTACGGTCGCTACGACGTGGCGCTGTGCAGGGGCAAGGGCGCGGTCGCCTATGACGAGGACGGCAAGCGCTATATCGACGTCAGCTCCGGCATCGGCGTCAACTCCCTCGGCTACTGCGACGACGGCTGGGCAGAGGCGGTGAGCGCGCAGGCGCACACTCTCCAGCACATGTCGAACTACTTCTACAGCGCACAGGCGAGCGATCTCGCCGAAACGCTGTGCAAGCTGACGGGGCTGGCAAAGGTCTGCTTCGGCAACAGCGGCGCCGAGGCGAACGAATGCGCCATCAAGATCGCCCGCAAATACAGCTTTGACAAATTCGGCGCCGACCGCAACGAGATCGTCACCCTCAAGAATTCCTTCCACGGCAGGACCGTGACCACCCTGTCCGCGACGGGTCAGGAGGTTTTCCATAACTTCTTCTTTCCCTTCACGCAGGGCTTCCGGTACGCCGAGCCGAACGATATCGACGCGCTGCGCGCGCTGGTCGGCGACAAGACCTGCGCGGTCATGCTGGAGGTCGTGCAGGGTGAGGGCGGCGTCAACATCCTCGACATCGACTATGTGCAGGCGGTCGCCCGGCTCTGCGCCGACAAAGACATCCTGCTGATCATCGACGAGGTGCAGACGGGCGTCGGCAGAACGGGCAGGCTCTTTGCGCATGAGCACTACGGCGTCAAGCCCGATTTGATGACGGTCGCCAAGGGACTCGGCGGCGGACTGCCCATCGGCGTCTGCCTCTGCGGCGAGAAGCTCAAGGACGTCATGTCACCCTCGACCCACGGCACCACCTTCGGCGCCAACCCCGTCGTCTGCGCGGGCGCGAATTATGTGCTCAGCCGCGTCGCCGATGATGATTTCCTCCGTGCGGTCGAGGAAAAGGGCGCCTGTCTGGAGCAAAAGCTCTTGCAGCTCGACGGCGTGAAGCATGTGCGCCGTCTGGGACTGATGGTCGGCATCGAGATCGACGGCGACGCCCACGAGATCGCGGCAAAATGCGTGAAAAACGGGCTGCTGATCATCACCGCCAAGGATCTGCTGAGAATGCTGCCTCCGCTGACCATCACGCATGACGAACTGGACGAGGCAGTCCTGATACTGGAAAAAACATTAAAGGAGAATACACCATGAAGCATTTACTGAAACTCGAGGATTGGTCGACGGAGGAGATCACCCGCACCCTCAACCTCGCCGATCAGCTCAAGTACGAGCAAAAGCACGGCATCGCGCACAAGCTGCTCGAAGGCAAGACGCTCGGCATGATTTTTGAAAAATCCAGCACCCGTACCCGCGTGTCCTTTGAGGTGGGCATGACCCAGCTCGGCGGCTATCCGCTGTTTTTAAGCTCCAATGACCTGCAGATCGGCAGGGGCGAGCCGGTGGAGGACACCGCCCGCGTCCTGTCGCGCTTTGTCGACGCGATCATGATCCGCACCTTCGCCCAGAGTGAGGTCGAAGCGCTGGCGCAATACGGCTCTATCCCGATCATCAACGGTCTGACCGACTACTGCCATCCCTGCCAGGTGCTCGCCGACCTGATGACCATCCGCGAGTGCAAGGGCAAGCTGGAGGGGCTGAAAATGTGCTTCATCGGCGACGGCAACAACATGCTCAACTCGCTGGCGGTCGGCGCGCTGAAAACCGGCATGTCCTTCTCGGCTGCCTGCCCCGACGGCTATTTCCCGCCCGAACATATCATGGAATTCGGCAAGCAGTTCGGCGACAAATTCGAAATCGTCAACGACCCGATGGAAGCGGCAAAGAACGCCGACGTCATCTACACCGATGTGTGGGCGTCCATGGGTCAGGAGGAGGAAAAGAAGGCGCGCGAGGCTGTCTTTGCGGGCGTCTATCAGGTCAACAAGGCGCTGATGGCGGTCACGAATGACGAGTGCATGGTGCTCCACTGCCTGCCCGCCCACCGCGGAGAAGAGATCACCGCCGAGGTGTTCGAGGAGCACGCCGACGAAATCTTCGAGGAAGCGGAAAACCGCCTGCATGCGCAAAAGGCTGTCCTCGTCGAGTGCCTGCTCGACAGAAAGGACGCGGCAGCACCGGACGCTGTTTCGCGTATGTCCTGATAACTGATACGAGCGATTTCATATGGCTGTAGCAGCAGGACACCTATTGCAAACGTTGCTTAAAGCGTTAGCAACGTGACGCTGCACTCGGTTCGCGCGTGAAAGGTTTGCAGGAACGGTGACCGCTAATGCCCGCGTTATAGCGCGGGATATGGACTTAACCGTTTCAACCGACCTTGCATGCGCGGATTGGGTCGAGCGTCACGCTCGCGCATGTCCTGATAACTCTTACGAGCGATTTCATATGGCTGTAGCAGATGTAGCAGATAAAAACATTAAACTCTATAAAAGAGAAATATATAGAAATCAACATATTGACCTGCTACATCTGCTACAACTGTGTTTTTTGATGCATAAAATAAGACCGCACAGTCTGTGCGGTCTTTTCCGTTATCCATGTTATTCCTTAATGGTCATCGACATCTTGCCGATCTCGTTGTACACATATGCCATCTGCTCGATGTCGATCGTCTCGATACCGCGCAGCGGGTCGTTGAGGGTGACGGTTCCCTCGTCCAAGTCATAGCCGCAGAGCATGACACAGTGCTCGAGCTGGAACCAATAGTATTCCTCGCCGTCGTATTCATAGCTGAAATCGTCAAAGATCGGCTCCTCATAGTTCATGGTCGTCCAGAGCAGCACCGGGCAGCCGTCGTCAACCAATTTCAGCAGATCCTCCAGCTCAACGCCCATCGTGTTATAGGCGACATAGGAGGATCCCGCGGCTTTCAGGTATTGATTGGTGCTCACGGTCAGCCCCGGCGGATAGATGCCGGCGCCGTCATACTCGGTCGGGTCGCCCACATAGCCCCACATCACATCCTCATCGTAAATGAGGTAGTTGTCGGCAAAGTCGGTTTTCTCCAGCTCAAAGCCCAGCGAGCGCAACGCAGCCGTCAGCGCCACCGATTCACAGCCCGTCGGCAGCTCGGGATTCTGATACAGCTCCTCGGTCTCGATCGACGCGTGGCGGTGACGCAGCGGCGCGTCAAAATAACCGGAGGGCAGTTTTTTGTCTAAGGGATGGGCAGACCAATCGTCGCCGTCCGCTTCATCCCCCGTAGCCTGATCCTTTGTCGCCTCGTCGCCGGTCGCCTCATCCCGCGTCGCGGCAGCAGGTGCCGGACTGTTCACCTTTGCTTTTTTCGGGGCATTCTGGCAGCCGCATATCCCGAAAAGCAGCATGACAGCCAGCAGCATTACAGCAGTTTTTTTCATCATATACCTCATCCAATTCATACCGGCTCCGGATGGAAAGCAGGGTGCAAAAGCGTCCGTTTCTCGTCGCGGCGCGGTATCAGCATTATCCTGATTCTATCACATTCTGTTCCTTTTATCAATCCCTTAAATGCTTTTTGTCAATTATTCCCGTTTCCTGCCTTGTTTTGTCGGCGCTTTCGGGGATATTGCTGTCACACAAACGATCGCCGCATTCCCGAAAGAATGCGGCGGTTTTGTGCCTGTGGAAGGGTGCGGCGTCACGCTGCCCAGCGGTCGAAAAAGCGCACGCCGGAATAGGACAGAATAAAGTTCTGGCTCTCGTGGAAGGTGCTCTGTACCATATAGGGATTATACATATATAAGATGCGGTGCTGCACCGCGTCGTGGTTCTCGTCAAAGATATAGCGCACCGCTTGGCGGCACTCGTCGCTGGTTCCCTCGTCGGTGCTGCCGTCGTATCGGTTCCCGCTGATGACCTCCGCGACGGAGGAATATCCCTCAAAGCACATCGCGTCCTTGACGCACTGCGCGATCAGACTCGCGCCGAGGAATCCGCCCGAGCCGAATTCGCCGTAGCACAGGCGTTCCAGCAGGTCTCTGTCCTCGTCGCTCAGGGTCACCTTGGCGCACACATAGGAGGTGTCGGGATTATCGATCGCCAGCAAATAGCCCTTGTTCCACTGCTCGCTGTAATCGGCGGGTGAAGCGGGCGGGACTGCCGTAGCGTAGGGCACGGTCTGACCCGGCGCGGCTGTCACGGCGGGAATGCCTGCGCTCTTTGTCGGCTTGGTTGTCGCGGTACTCGGCGCGGTAGATGCCGTGCCGGTCGCGTCCGACTTGGACTCCGAAGCCGCGGTGGAAACCGTGCTCTCCGCCATGGAGGAGGTATCCTGCGTCAAGGCGTCCGAGCCTTTTTTCATGATCTCATTGTATCGCGGATTGATGTTGGAATTCGGAATAAAGTCATCCCCGCTGTCGGCGGAGAGTATGCTGTTCGTAATGATCGAATGAATGACCAGCATCACGGCGACCAGCCCGACGCATACAATCACGATCATCGTCTTGCGGTTTCGCAAAAATTCATTGATTTTCATATGCACCTGTTCTCAGAATGATTCTTTCAGTACATTATATAGGTTTCTTTATGTTTTTATTATACCACATCTTGTTTCTGCGTTCAATACCTATCACGATAAAAAACCACATTACTTTCATCATGACTGCTGTCACTGCAGCAGAAAAAAAGCGGCGAGCCGCCGCTCCCAATCACGCCTTTGGAACAGTTGATACTAATCTCAGATAAAAAGTGGACAAAGATTTGCGAGGATATTTTTCGCAAGACGAGGCGAAGGACGCTGCAAGGCTGGCGCCATAACCGGGGACCCCACAACGCCCTTTGGCGTTGTGGGGAGAGGAGGAGCCGCAACGCGCGCACGACAACGGTCACGCTTGACCGTTGTCAGCAAGCACAGCGCGCGACGACGAG
>CACZWQ010000032.1:0-2755 GCA_902784855.1 uncultured Ruminococcus sp.
GACCGACGTTCTTCCTCCGGCTTCGTGCTCGTTTTTTCGCTCGTTCTGGCTTTTTGCGCGGGGATGATTCTCGCGGGAACGCTCGGCTACGTTTCCTACGCCGCGCGGCAGAGCGCCGTTGCCGCGGCGCGTTCCAGTTGCAGGCTTGCGGCGATGAGCGCCATCGAGAAGGTCAAGGAGGACGTCTATTTGGCCTTTAAGAAACGAATGGGGAACAAATCCGTCCTCGGAACCCATGTCTACGACTGGTTTACCACGGGATGGTCTGCCACGGGGGTCGGTTCGGACGGTTTCCGCGTGGATTTTGACACGGCGTGGAAGGCCGCACAGGGCGTTGCAGACAAGCTGCACTCCCTCCGAGAGCTTTTCCTGCGCGATGCCCGAGAAGCTGAGGGCGAAGGTGTTTTCCTCTCTGCCGTAGGACATCAGCCGCACCGAGCGGTCGCGCAGCTCCTGCTCCAGCCGGCTTTTATCCACCTCAAAGGGCGGCTTGAGCACGAGATAGAGCGCGGTTTCGTTAAAATCCACCGCCGCTTCGGGCAGGAACCTCGCCGCGCTTTCGAGCATGCTCCGGCTCTTTTCCAGATACACCCGCCGCGCCTTGCGCAGGTGGGCGTCGATCTTTCCGCTTTGGATGTACTGTGCCAGCGCAAGCTGCTCGGTTTTGGAGGCGGTCTGGTTCATCAGGCGCTTGCGGCTTTGGTAAATTTCCGAGAGCCTGTCGGGCAGGACCGTATAGCTCAGGCGCACCGACGGCAGCAGCACCTTCGAGAACGAGCCGATGTAGACCGTGTTTTCCGCGTCGTAGTGCTGGACGCAGGGGATGGGGCGCGTGCTGTAGCGCAGCTCGCCGTTGTAGTCGTCCTCGAGGATCAGCGCGCGGTGCGTGCGCGCCCATTCGATGATCTCCAGCCGCCGCGTCACGGGCATGCTGCCGCCGCGCGCGCCGGTGCTGTTGGGATTGATGAGGATGATGTCGGGCGATATTTCTTCAAAAGAATCAATCCTTGCGCCGCAGGCGTCGCAGTCATAGCAGCAGATCTCGTAGTTGAAGCTTTGAAACACCAGCTCCGCCTGCAAAAAGCCCCCGCGCTCCACGGCGATCCGCTTTCCGAAGCCGATCAGCGAGCACAGCAGCAGCAGGATCGCCTGCGTGCCCGCGCCGACGACGATATTGTCTGTGCGCGCGTTGACGCTGCGGATGCCGAGGGCGTATTTTTGCAGCGCCTCGCGCAGCGCCGGCTCTCCCTGCTCGTCGCCGTAGGAGGTCAGCAGGTAGTTGCGGTTGATCACGTCCTTGACGCATTTTTTCCACTCGTTGAGGTCGATGATGCTCTCGTCGATGCTCTTGCCGCTGAAATCGTAGGCGGCATAGACGCGCTGCGCCTGCGCACTGTCCGCGCGCGCGGCAGCTTTCGGCAGCTTGTCAAACGCCGCCGCCACGAAATAGCCCTTCTGCGGCTTGCTGATGATATAGCCCTCGACGCAGAGCTGGTCATACGCGCCGGTCACGGTGGTCTTGGAAATGCCGCGGTCGGCGCTCAGCCTGCGGATGGAGGGCAGGCGGCTGCCTTTTTTCAGGCTCCCGCTTTCGATCGCCCTGCGGATGGACAGGTAGATCTGCTGATACATCGGTTTCTTTTGATTCTTGTCGGTTTCGATAAAATCATAGAGCATGCGATCACCTCGTTTATGGTCATTTTATCATTTCCGAAAACTTATTGCAATAGTGTTGAAATTTTTTCCATTAATTAGTATAATACTAAGGTACGCATGTGAAATTTAAGATTGCGAGGGATATGATGAACACTCAAACGAAAGCATTTTTTGATTCCGTCAGCGGAAAGACCGTCGCCTTCATCGGCATCGGCACCAGCAACCTGCCGCTGATCAAGCAGTTCGCCGACAAGGGCGCCAAGGTGATCGCCTGCGACCGCAAGAGCTTTGAGGCGCTCGGCGACAACGGCGTCAAGGCGAAGGAGTACGGCGCGCAGCTGCTCCTCGGCGACGACTATTTGCAGAATATTAAAGCGGACATCGTGTTTCGCAGCCCGGGCACGCCGTTCTATAAGGAGGAGCTTGTGGCGCTGCGGGAAAACGGCGTTGTCCTTACCTCCGAGATGGAGGTGTTTTTTGCGCTCTGCCCCTGCAAGGTGATCGCCGTGACCGGCTCCGACGGCAAGACCACGACCACGACCATCATCTCCGAGATGCTCAAGGCGGCGGGCAAGACCGTCCACCTCGGCGGCAACATCGGCAAGCCCCTGCTGCCCGAGATCGAGACCGTCAGCCCCGACGACTGGGCGGTGGTCGAGCTTTCCAGCTTCCAGCTGATCTCGATGCGCCAAAGCCCCGACGTCGCGGTGGTGACGAATCTCGCGCCCAACCACCTCGACATCCATAAGGATATGCAGGAGTACATCGATTCCAAGAAGAACATCATCCTGCACCAGGGCGCCTTTTCCAGGGCGGTGCTCAACCGCGACAACGAGATCACCGACGGCTTTTCAAGCGAAGTGCGCGGGGGACTCGCGAAATTCTCGGTCAGGGAGAAGCTTTTCAACGGCGCCTACCTAGACGGCACCAAGCTCGTCTACAGCGACTACGGCAGGCGCACCGAGATCATGGACTTCCGCGACATCCGCATCCCCGGCATGCACAATGTCGAAAACTACCTCGCGGCGATCGCGGCGGTGTGGGGCATCGTCGACGTCGACGTGATGGTGCAGGTCGCCAAGACCTTCGGCGGTGTGGC
>CACZWQ010000032.1:2799-20877 GCA_902784855.1 uncultured Ruminococcus sp.
TTCGGCGGTGTGGCGCACCGCGCGGAATTCGTCCGCGAGGTGAGGGGCGTGAAGTACTACAACGACTCCATCGCCTCCAGCCCGACGCGCACCGCGCTGGGCACGCTCTCGCTGTATGACGAGAAGATCATCATCATCGCGGGCGGCTATGACAAGCACATCCCCTACGAGCCGCTCGGACCCGTCATCAACAACAAGGTCAAGACCCTGATTTTGCTCGGCGACACCGCGCCGAAGATTGAGGCGGCGGTCAAAGGCGCCGACAACTACGACCCCGACGCCATCACCATCGTCCGCGTCTCGAACATGGAGGAAGCGGTCGCGGCGGCGCAGGAGAACGCTTCGGCGGGCGATATCGTCTCGCTCTCGCCCGCAAGCGCGAGCTTCGGGCTGTACCGCAACTTTGAGGAGCGGGGCAACCACTTCAAATCCATCGTCAACGGACTGCGGTGACAGGCTATGGAACTCGAACGACTGATTTTTGATTTATGCAGGGCGCATGGCACTCCCGGAAGCGAAGCGTCCGTATCGGATATCATCCGCGCCGCGCTCCCGCCCGGTGCGGCGCTTGAACGCGACGGCAGCGGCAACCTCTTTGCCGTGCTCGGCAGCGAGAACGCCGCGCGCACCGTCCTGCTCGACGCCCACCTCGACCGCATCGGCTTTATCATCACCGATATCGACGACAACGGCTTTGTCAAGGTCGACCGCCTCGGCGGCGTCGATATCCGCACCCTGCAGGACAGCGTCCTGAGAGCGGAAAACGGCATGAAGGGCACGGTCTGCTGCCTGCCGCCGCACCTCAGCGACGGCAACGAGGACAAGGCGACGCCCATCGACAAGACATGGGTCGACTTCGGCTTGCCCGCCCTTGAAGTGAAGCAGCGCCTGCAAATCGGCGACACGCTGACCTTCTCGACCGAACCCCACCGCCTCCTCGGCGACAAGATCACCTCTCCCGCGCTTGACGACCGCTGCGGCGTGGCGGCGCTGTTGCGCGCGGCGGAGCTGATCGAGACCCGCGACCTGCGCGTCGTGCTGCTGTTCAGCGCGCAGGAGGAGACCTTCGGCACGGGCGCCAAGACGGGCGCGTTCTCGATCGACGCGGACGAGGCGATCGCCGTCGACGTCAGCTTTGCTTCCCAGCCCGACGTGTCGGGACAGTACGGCAAAATCGAGCTCGGCAAGGGAGCGATGATCTGCCTTTCCCCGGTGCTCGACCGCCCCATGGCGCAGCGGCTGATTGAGATCGCGAAAAAGCAGGGGATCCCCTTCCAGCTCGAGCCGATCGCGGGCGCCACGGGCACCAATGCCGACCACATCGCCGTCTCCAAGGGCGGCGTGAAAACGGCGGTGGTCTCCATCCCGCAGCGCTATATGCACACGCCCGTTGAAGTGATCTCGCTTGCGGACGTGGAAAACACCGCGCGGCTGCTCGCCGCCTATCTCAATTGCGGAGGTGCGTACGGTGGTTGATTACGCATTACTGAAAAAGCTCTGTCTGGCGGACGGTATCTCGGGAGACGAGGGCGCCGTCAGGGAGCTGATCATCGGGGAGATCAAGGGCTTTGCCGACTGGGAGGTCGACAGCCTCGGCAATCTTCTCGTACATAAAAAGGGCAGACAGCCCGCCAAGACCCGCCTGATGCTCTCGGCGCACATGGACGAGGTGGGCATGATGGTGACCGATATCACCCAAGGCGGCTTTTTGAAATTCGACGAGGTCGGCGGCATCGACCGCCGCGTGCTGATCGGCAAGGCGGTCACAATCGGCAGGAACAACGTCCATGGGGTGATCGGCATCAAGCCGCTTCACCTGTGCAAGGGCGAGGAGAGCAAAACCATCCCCGAATACAGCGAGATGAATATCGACATCGGCGCCGACAGCATGGAGCAGGCGCTCTCCGTTGTCAGCTACGGCGACAGCGTGCGCTATGCGGGCGAATTCCTCGAGAACGATCGGACGATCAACGCCAAGGCGATCGACGACCGCTTCGGCTGTTATGTGATGATCGAGCTGATCAAGAGGAGATCCCCGAGGTCGACGCGCAGAAGCAGGTGTGCAACCTCGGCGCGGGCGCGGTGATCTCGCTGATGGACAGGCGCACGATCTACGACAGAGAGATGGTCGACCTCGCGTTTGACGCGGCGAAGCGGCTCGGCGTCAGGGCGCAGGCAAAGCGCGCCGTCGCGGGCGGAAACGACGCGGGCGTCATCCATCAGAGCCGCGCGGGCGTGCGCACGCTGGCGGTCTCGCTGGCATGCCGCTACCTGCACGCGCCGAGCACCGTCGCGTCCAAGGAGGACTGCGAGAGCGTCCTCGCGCTGGCAAGGGCGCTGTGCGAGGAGATCGCGGGCGGGGCGCTGCTGAGATGATCCGCCTTTCGCAGGATTCCGACGCGTTTCTCTCAGCGGTCGATGAGATCGGGGGAAATGACCCCTTTGCCTGCCGTGTGCGCGCGCTGTGCCGCAGCTACGCGCCGTCGCTGCCCTTTGTCGATTACTGGCTGACGGCGGATGAAGCGGGGCAGGTAAACGGCGCGATCGCCCGAAACGGCGCGAGCTTTCTGTTATATATGACGGACAGGAGCGAGCTGCGCGAGGTCGCTTCGTTTTTGCACATGGCGGGCGCCGCGCAGGTGCTCTGCGACGGGCGCTTTTTACTCGAGGGCTTTGCGCGCGAGAAAACGGGCGCCGTGATGGTCACGAAACAGCCCGCAGCGGTGACGGCGGACTGTCCCGTCATCGAGCCGGATATCCGCGCGGTCCATGCGCTGCTCATGACGTGCGCGGACAGGGACTTTTGCCCGCCCGCGTTTGAGGATTTCTATGTGGACGTCAGCCACAGGCTGCGCCACGGCACGCTCCGCCTCTGCGGCACGAATGCAAACGGCGCGCTCGCGTCTGTCGCCATGACCGTCGCCGAGAGTGAGGACTGCGCCGTTTTGGGGGCAGTCGCCTGTCATCCCGATCACCGCAGAAGGGGCTTGGGCACGGCGGCGGTTTCAGCCCTTGTGAACCGCTTGGTTTCGGAGGGCAAGACGGTGTATCTCCATCGCGCGAGGGGCGTCAGCGAGGCGTTTTACCGCCGGATGGGGTTTGCGCCCTGCGGCACATGGCGGGAATATGAATAATCAGGTGATGTTTTGAACTTTTTTGACATAGACGAACGGGTCCTCGCCGCCGCCGAGCGGGCTTCGGCACTCTGCGCCGACCGGCTGCGGGAGATCGAGGACATTCAGGAATACAACCAGATCAAGATGATCAAGGCGTTTCAGCAGGCGGGCGTCCGCGAGAGCTATTTCAGCGGCTCCACGGGCTACGGCTATGACGATTTCGGCCGCGACGCGCTCGACCGCGTCTACGCCTCTGTCTTTGAAGCCGAGGACGCGCTGGTGCGCCACAACTTTGTCAGCGGCACGCACGCGCTGACCGTCGCGCTGTTCGGCATCCTGCGTCCAGGCGACACCATGCTCAGCGTCACGGGCATGCCCTATGATACCATCCGCTCCGCGATCGGCATCGAGGGCGACTATCCCGGCTCGCTGAGAGATTTCGGCATCCGCTTTGAGATGACGGCGCTTCTGCCCGACGGCACGCCCGACTATGAGCAGATCGGGCGCGACCTCGCCGAAAAGCGCCCCAAGATGGTGTACATCCAGCGCTCGCGCGGCTACAGCACCCGCCCGACGCTGACATGGCGCGAGATCAAAAGGCTCTGCGATATCGCCAAGGCGGCGTCGCCCGCCTCCGTTATCATGCTCGACAACTGCTACGGCGAGTTCGTCGAGAAGGTAGAGCCGCTGAGCGTCGGGGTCGACGTGATGGCGGGCTCCCTGATCAAGAACCCGGGCGGCGGCATCGCGCCGACGGGCGGCTATATCGCGGGCAGGCGTGATCTGGTGGAGATGTGCGCCTACCGCCTGACCACGCCCGGCACGGGAAAAGAGATCGGCGCGACGCTCGGCAACAACCGCGAGCTGTTCATGGGCGCCTATCACGCGCCGCATGTGACGGGCGAGGCGCTGAAAACGGCGGTGTTCGCCGCGGCGCTGTTTGAGGTGCTCGGCTTTGACACCGCGCCGAAATACAGCGAAGCGCGCGGCGATATCATCCAGCTGATCATGCTCGGGAATGAAGAAAAGCTCTGCCGCTTCTGCGAGGGCATTCAGGCGGGCTCCGCGGTCGACAGCTTCGTCGTGCCCGTGCCGTCCGACATGCCCGGCTACGAGAGCAAGGTCATCATGGCGGCGGGCGCCTTCACGCTCGGCAGCTCGATCGAGCTCTCCGCCGACGCGCCGCTCAGAGAGCCCTACGCGGTCTGGATGCAGGGCGGGCTGAACTTTCACGGCGGCAAGCTGGGCGTCATGCTCGCCGCCGACAGGATATTGAAAAACAGTTGACAGACATATATAAGAGGTCGGCTGCCCATCCATTGGGCAGCCGACCTCTTATTTTACATTATAGGAAATTGCTTGACCACGGGAACGTGACGTTCCATCCAATCCGCGGGAACGTGACGTTCCATCCAATCCGCGGGAACGTGACGTTCCATCCATTCCGCGCGTGAAAGGTTTGCGGGAGCGGTAACGATTAATAACCCGCGTTATGACCACGCCGTTGATGAACGTTTTCCTAATCATTCAACTGTTCCAAAGGCGTGACCGGGTGCAGCGTCACGCTGCCGCGAGCGTGACGCTCGACCCAGTCCGCGCGTGAAAGGTTAATAGAAACGGCAACCAAATAGCCCGCGTTCGAACGCGGGCTATAAACTTTACCTTTTTTACATACGTGGCACGCGCGGATTGGGTGCAGCGGCTCGTTGCTTGATGACCTTTAAACGGCTGAATTCCTCTCTGTCCTTTTCCTCCAGCGCGTCGGAGATGAATTTGACCGTCTCCTCAAAGCGGGGGATCATGATATTCTTCAGGGCGTTGGCGCGCTTTTGGGTCTTTTTGATCGCGTCGGCGAGGCGATAGACGCTGTTTTCGATCTCCGCCAGCTCCACCGTGAGGTATTTCACCTCGGTGAAGAGCATGTACGCCTTGTCGACCGCCGAGTTGGTGGAGGTCAAGCCGTAGTAGAGAAACTTCTGCTTAGGGTGCTCGTCGATCGTGAGGATGGGGATCTCGACGCCCATGACGCTGCGGGAGTCAAGGTGCAGCCCGTCCTCGATCGGCACCGACTTGGAGATATCCTCACAGAAGCCGTTGGTGACGTTGGCGGTTTGCAGGGCGAGATACGCCTCCTCGTACGCCTTGTCGATCTTCTCCTGTATCCGGTTGACATGATCGATCAGCGTCATCATCTCCCGGATGAGGATATTCCGTTTGCGGTCGAGCAGCTCGTAGCCGCTTTTGGCAAGCGCGAGCGATTTTTTGGCATTCATCAAATTGCCCTTGGTGGGCACAGCTTGAACAGCCATAGCGCTTACTCCTTCTCTTTGTCTTTGAAGTAGATATCCAGCACGGCGTCGTCCACGCGGTCAAGCTCGGCTCTGGGCAGCGTCGCCAGCAGCTCCCAGCCCAGATCGAGGCTCTGCTCGATGCTGCGGTTCTCGTGAAAGCCCTGATTGACGAAGCGCGACTCGAAGAGCTTGCCGAACTCGATGTACTTCTTGTCGATGGGGGAAAGCTCCTCCTCGCCGATGACGGAGGCGAGCGCGCGCGCGTCGATGACCTTGGCGTAGGAGGCGAAGAGCTGATTCGCCAGCGCCTGATGATCGCCGCGGGTATAGCCCTCGCCGATGCCGTCCTTCATCAGACGCGACAGGCTGGGCAGGACGCTGACGGGCGGATAAAGCCCCTGACCCTGCAGGGTGCGGTCGAGCACGATCTGACCCTCGGTGATATAGCCCGTGAGGTCGGGGATGGGGTGGGTGATGTCGTCGTTGGGCATGGTGAGGATCGGGATCTGGGTCACCGAGCCGGGATGTCCCTTGATCATGCCCGCGCGCTCATACAGCGACGCGAGGTCGGAGTAGAGATAGCCGGGATAGCCCTTCCTTCCGGGGATCTCGCCCTTGGAGGACGAGAATTCGCGCAGCGCCTCGGCGTAGGAGGTCATATCGGTCATGATGACGAGGATGTGCATATCCAGCTCAAAGGCGAGGTATTCCGCGACGGTCAGCGCGCAGCGCGGGGTCAGGGTGCGCTCGATGATCGGGTCGTTGCTCAGATTGAGTAGCATGACCACGCGCGAGAGCACGCCGCTCTCCTCAAAGCTGCGGCGGAAGTACTCCGCGACGTCCTTCTGCACGCCCATGGCGGCAAAGACCACGCCGAAGTTGGAGCTGTCGGCGCCGCTGATGCGCGCCTGACGGACGATCTGCACCGCGAGGTCGTTGTGCTTCATGCCCGAGCCGGAGAAGATGGGCAGCTTTTGACCGCGGATCAGGGTCATCAGGGTGTCGATGGTGGAGATGCCCGTGTTGATATAGTTTTTCGGATAGACGCGCGACACGGGGTTGATCGGCGTTCCGTTGATGTTCATGCGCTTGACCGGGAAGATGTCGCCCAAGCCGTCGATGGGTCTGCCGGCGCCGTCGAGCACCCTGCCGATGATCTCGGGGGAGAGGGGCATTTCCATCGGGTGACCCGTCAGGCGGGTCTTGGTGTTGGTGAGGCTGATGCCGCGGGTGCCCTCGAACACCTGCACCACGATGCGCTCGCCGTCGATCTGCACGACGCGCCCCTGACGGGCGGTGCCGTTGTCGAGCTTGATGTCGACGATCTCCTCGTTGGAAACGCCCTTCACGCCGTCCATGACGACGAGCGAGCCGTTGATCTCCTTAACGCCTACATAATCTATAATCAATGCGTTTCCTCCTTACCGTGCGATCTCGGCAAGCTTTTCGTCGATCTCGGTGAGATAGGTGTCAAACAGTTCCAGCTTGCTGTTGGGGATGTCATATTTCATTTTGGTCAGCTTGTCAAAGAGTCCCAGCGCCTGTATCTTCGAGAGCGGGATCTCGCGCGCGACGATCTCCTTTGCCTTTTGGTGCAGATAGAGGATGGTTTTCATCATCAGCTTCTGCTTTTCCGGCGGGACAAAGGTGTCGTCGGGATGGAAGGCGTTTTGCTGCAGGAAGCCGACGCGGATGACGCGCGCGGTCTCGATGACCAGCTTCTGGTCGTCGGGCAGTACGTCGGAGCCGATCAGCTTGACGATCTCCATCAGCGACGCCTCCTCCTGAAGCAGGGCGCTGATGCGGTTGCGGTACTCGATAAAATCGTCGCCGAGGTGTTCGCGGAACCACGGGTCGAGGTCGTTGAAGTATTCGCTGTAGCTTTGGATCCAGTTGATGGCGGGATAGTGGCGCGCGTAGGCGAGGGACTTGTCGAGCGCCCAGAAAACGCGGGTGAAGCGCTTGGTGTTCTGGGTGACCGGCTCGGAGAAGTCGGCGCCCTGCGGCGATACCGCGCCGATCAGGGTGACGGAGCCCTCGTGACCCGAAAGCACCGCAGCTCTGCCGCCGCGCTCGTAGAACTCGGCGAGGCGCGAGGGAAGATAGGCGGGGAAGCCCTCTTCGGCGGGCATTTCCTCGAGTCTGCCGGAGATCTCGCGCAGGGCTTCCGCCCAGCGGGAGGTGGAATCCGCCATCATCGCCACGTGATAGCCCATGTCGCGGTAGTATTCCGCGAGGGTGATGCCCGTGTAGATGGACGCCTCGCGCGCCGCGACGGGCATGTTGGAGGTGTTGGCGATCAGAACGGTGCGGTCGGTCATCGGGCGGTTGGACTTGGGGTCGATCAGCTCGGTGAACTCGTTGAGCACCTGGCTCATCTCGTTGCCGCGTTCGCCGCAGCCGACGTAGATGATGATGTCCGCGTCGCACCACTTCGCGAGCTGGTGCTGGTTCATGGTCTTGCCCGTGCCGAAGCCGCCGGGGATGGCGGCGGTGCCGCCCTTGGCGATGGGGAAGAGGGTGTCCATAATGCGCTGACCGGTGATCAGCGGGATGGTCGGGGTCAGTCTGTCCTTCACGGGGCGCGCGGTTCGGATCGGCCAGCGCTGGCAGAGCGTCAGCTCGTGCAGGTTGCCCTGCTCGTCCTCGAGCGTCGCCACGGTGTCGCGGATGCGGTAGGCGCCGTCGGGCTTCACGCTCTTGATCACGCCCGAAAGGCTCGGGTGCAGCATGACGCGGTGCTCGATGATCGGCGTCTCGGGCAGGGTGGCGTAGATCTCGCCGCCTGAGAGACGGTCGCCGGGCTTGATCTTCATCGTGACGTTCCAGCGCCTTTCCTCGTCGAGCGAGGACACCGCCGCGCCGCGGCTGATGAAGGCGCCCGCGGACTCCTCGATCTTTTTCAGCGGGCGTTCGATGCCGTCGAAGATGTTGTCGATGATGCCGGGACCCAGCGTCACGTTCATCGGGGCGCCCGTGCCGATGACGGGGTCGCCCGGGCGCAGTCCCGTGGTCTCCTCATACACCTGGATGGTGGTGCAGGCGTCGGTGATGCCGATGACCTCGCCGACGAGCTTTTGCGCGCCGACAAAGACCATCTCCATCATTTCAAAGCAGTCGGCGTCCTTAACGGTGACAACGGGACCGTTGATGCCGTAAATTACATTGTTGTTTTCCATATCGTTCACTCTTTTATCCGGTTATAAGACGCTCAGCGCGGCGTTTTCGATAAACCATTCTCTCTGCTCTTGCAGCTTGCTGTCGAGGGTCTCGTCGGCGACGATGCCCATGCGCTTGCAATAGCCCTTCATGCCGCCGATGGCGATGGTTTTGTCCGCCTTGATCTCGGCATGTCCCGCAAAGCACTTGATAAGCTGCTGCGCCGTGTCTTTATCCCTCTCGTTGACATAGAGCACGCAGTCGCACGCACCGAAGAGCGCCGAGAGCCTTTGCGCGTCCTCTGCCAGACGGTCGCGGTAGGCGGGGGTCAGGGTGTAGGCGAGCAGCTTTTCCTTCGAGAGCGCAAAGACCTCGTCGGTCATCCTCACGCGCTCGCGGTACAGCTCGCGCTGGCCGTCCTGTGTCTTTTGGGCGAGGGCGCAGGTCATCTCGGTGTGCTTCTCTGCCATCCGACGGGCGATCAGGGCTTCGCTGTCCTGCTTCGCCTTGTTTTTGGCGATGGTCAGCTGTTCCTCCTTGATCTGGCTGACCTCGCTGAGCATCTGCCTTTTCTGAGCCTTCACATGCCTTCTGATGGCTTTCAGAAAGTTGTCTGTTTTTGCGTTGCTTCCCATAGTATTACCTCTGTTTTCCTCACAGCTTCACGCCGATGGCGTCCCGGACATATTTCGTGATGCTGTCCTTGGTCCTGCCGTTGCCGTGACGGTCGGGGATCTCCACGATCAGCGGGCGCTCGCGGCTGAGCTTTAGCTCGTAGATGATGTCGGGGCAGAGGGACACGAGCTTTTCCGTCATCAGGATGACCGCGATATCCTCGCGCGCCATCGCCTGCGTCAGCTCGCGCCTGACCTCGTCCTCCTCGTGCACCACCACGCCCTCGATGCCCGCAAAGCGCATCCCCATCTTGGTGTCGACGTTGTCGCTGATTAAAAAGAATTTCATAGCGCGATCCTTTTTAGCCGATATTGGAAATGATCATCATGGAGATCAGCATGCCGTAGAGCGCGATGCCTTCGCCGAGCGCGACGAAGATGATCGCCTTACCGAATGCCTTGGGATCCTCGCTGGTGGCGCCGATCGCCGCGGGAGCCGCCTTGCCGACGGCGATGCCGCCGCCGATGCAGGAGAGACCGGTCGTCAGACCTGCCGCCATATAGGCGATGCCGCTCGCGTTTGCCTTTGCCACGTCAACGGCGGTGGTGTCGGAGGCGGCGCCTGCCGCCAGCGGGAAGATCAGGCACAGCGCGAACACCGCGCCGAAGGCGGCAAGCTGCACCAAAAGGGATCTTTTTCTGCTTTTGCCGCGGCTGACCGCCTTGGTCGCGATCACTACGGAAGCCATTAAGAATACGACGGGTACCGCCATCAAAACAATATGTAACACTGACATGATTTTTTCCTCCAAAGAATTATTCTAATTTTAACCTGACCGGCTCAAACGGCCTGCCCTCTCCCGTGTAGAAGCGGCTGAACATCTCGTAATACTCGAGACGCAGCACCTGAATCGCGACGAGGAGCGCTTCCAGCGCCATGACGATGATGTTGCCGACGACGACGATGATCCAGTAGCCGACGCCGCCCACCGTATCGGCGAGGATGAACACGACGAGCATCATGCCCGCGTGCACGAGCACGAACGCGCCGACGCGCAGAAAGCTGATGGTGTTGGTGACATAGCTGAGCAGCACTTCGAGCGACTCGAACAGCTTCTCGACGATATAGCCGCCCCAGCTCTCGGGCTGCCACTCCTGCTCGCCGTTGACCAGTCCCGACAGCGGCTCGTCGAAGAAGATGAGCAAAAACGGGAACACGATCAGACCGAGCACATAGGGGAGGGTCATGACCTCCATGCCGAGGAAGAGCTGACCCGCGAGACCGAACACCAGCGCGCCGTAGAACACGATTCCCGCCACGCCGCTCTGGCTGAACAGCGCCCGTCCGAAGTTGCGCTGGCGCAGCGAGGTGTAGACGTTGAGCATCATGGCGAGCAGCAGCAGCACAACGCCGATGGCGATCGCCGCGAGGATGATGGTATTGGTGTTCTCCATCACCTCAAAGGGCTTTTCCTTGAAGCCCAGCCCCTCGTACATGAAGTTGAGCAGATGCTCGAAGCCGAACACGCTGCCCAGCACGGTGCCCATGATCGCCGATGCGATGCCGCAGGGGAAGAGGATCTTGCCGATCTTCATTTTTTTGAGCTTCCACATCAGCAGTCCCGCGATCGACAGGACGATGCCCTGTCCGAGATCGGCGAACATGATGCCGAAGATGATGGTATAGGTGACGGCGATGAACAGCGTGGGGTCGATCTCGTTGTACTTGGGCACGCCGTACATCTCGGTATAGAACTCAAACGGCTTGGCGAAGAAGCAGTTTTTCAGCTTGCCGGGAGGGCGCTTGTCCATCTCGTTTTTGGCGTCGGAGAAATCCAGCTCCACGCTCTTGATCTTTTTCAGCCGCTTGCGCAGGGCGTCGGCGTTCTCGGTGGGGACCCAGCCGACGATGATGAAGCTCTTGTGGTATTGCAGCGCCTTGTTGCGGATGCCCGCGTAGAGATACAGCTCCTCGAGCTTGGAGAGACAGAGCGTGATCTGGCGGCGGTTGCCGCCCAGATAGTCCTCGGTCTCGCGCTTTTTGTCGCGCAGGTCCTTCTCCAGCTCGGGGATCTCGCGGGTCAGGCGCTTGATTTTTTCGGCGGGCGTCTCGTGGTCGCACACCAGCTTGGCGCGCACGAAGTACAGCCCCTCGAAGATGCGGTCGACCTCGCCGTTGTCGTCCTTGGGCGCGAAGTAGACGCCCCAGGCATGGGAGCGGTCCTCGGTGCAGACCGCGAAATCGACGTATTTGCTGCCGCGGTAGAGCGAAAGCTTTTGCACGCTCTCCTTCGGCATTTTGCCGAAGCGCGCGTCGAGATAGCGCAGCCGCAGAAGCTGCTCGACCTCGGCGCCCAGCCCCTTGAAGTGGTTCGCCGTGTCCAGCTCCTCCTTGGCGTCGCGCAGCTTTTTTGTCAGCGCGGCGACTTCTCCCGAATAGCGGTCGATGTCCGCCGCGATTTTGTTGGCGGTTTCCTCCAGCTCCTCAAAGCTCGGGCTGTAGTCGCCCGGGTCCGTCAGCTCAAACTTCCGTTTTGTCTGATTGAGGGACGCTTTCAGATTGGTCAGCGGTTCGGCGTAGATGTTGTTGTTTTGCAGGTGGGTGAATTCGCGGGTGTCGCCGTAGAAGTCCGATACCTCGTCGGGGTGGAACACGCCCGATTCTCCCAGCACGGTGATGACCTCGTCGATGTAGTCCATCAATCCGATGATATTGACCGCCTGCATGGATGATACTGCCAAACTTCAATCACCTCTTTTTCTTGTTTGGAAATGGTCTGTCACATAATCAGCAGCGACCGGATGGTTTTCCTGTCTACCTGATAGCGGATCCCCTCGATCAGGCTGATGACGTTCATCAGCTCGGTTTCCGCGGTGAACATGAAGGAGATCATCACGACCGAGGGGTTGACGGAAAAGTGGATGTTCTTCTTAGCCAGCCGGTATTTGACCCGCGGCGGGATGTCGCCGGCGTAGCTGTAGCCGATCTTGCCGATCATTCTGCCTGTTCCCGCGCTCTGCATGATGTCGAACACCTCGGCGGTGGTCTCGGCGCGGCACATCCGGTCGATCAGCGCCGGGCTGAGGTGGGTGTAGCGCAAAAACAGGGATTCTTTGATTTTCTCGGGCTCGAGCTCATAGTATTTTTTGAGCCGCAGGATCCGCGAGAAGATCGTGTAGTCGTTGATGGTATAAAAAAGCGTTTCCAGCTCGTCGCGCTCCTGACCCTTGGTCTTTTTCAGCACGAGGGTCAGCAGGTTTTGATAGATATAGCCGTAAAGCTTCATTTCGATCTCCGCAACGGGCGGCCTTCCCTCGGCGTTCGGCTGAAAGTCCTTGAGCAGCCGGTAGTAGGGGGTGGGGGCGAGCGCCTCCAGAAACGAGGCGTAGTCCGTCGCGCCCGCGAGCCTGTTGACGTCGATCTCGGTATGCTTGGAGAAGAAGGCGGGGAATTGCAGGATGAACTTTTCGGTGGCGTTGGCGCTGAGCAAAATCAGAAAGCGCAGGATCTGTTCGACCTCGGTTTTCTCGATCACATAGCGCGAGAAGCCGTCGCTTACGTCCGAGTCATAGCGGCACAGCGCGTCAAACTCGTAGAACAGGTTCTGCCGCAGCAGCATTTCCAGCCTGCCGCGGTGCACGTTTCGCTCGTCGACGTCGGCGAGCGCCTTGGCAAAGTGGGTGTGCGACTTCAAATACACCATGATCTCGGGAACGCTCTGACAGTTGAGCAGGTTCTGATAGTCGCGCTCCTTGAGCCTGACGCCGAACTTCGCGCGCGCCTTGGTGAGCACGGCGAGAGATGTGGTTGACATGCTCCGCCTCCTATGCGCGCTCGATGACGCGGCTGACGATCTCGTCGACCCAGCGGTCGCGGTTGTTCTGATAGTCGGCGCGCAGCTTGATCATCGCCGAATGCTGCCGCGCGGCGACGTCCTGCCACGCCTTCTCGAACTGCATTTCCTCGTGGGCGTCGTTTTTGCGGACGGTCTCCATCGCCTCCGCCATGTATTTCTCGTACATTTCGCGCGACTGCCGCTCGATCTTTTCCTTTTGGGTCTCGGCGCTCTGGCGGTTCTTTTCCTCCAGCGCCTTTGCCTCGTTGTCAGCGTCGATGATGCGCTTGATCATGTCTTGCATGAAAACACCTCAATTCTTTAAAGCCTGCAGCGGCGCGGGGATCCTGCCGCCGCGGTTGATAAAGACGGCGGGCGAGCCTGCGCGCACGGGCATGACGGGGCCTGCACCGAGCAGTCCGCCGAATTCGAGCATCTCGCCCGCCTTCTTGCCGATGGCGGGGATGAGGCGGACGGCGGTGGTCTTGGTGTTGACCATGCCGATGGCGGCTTCGTCGGCGATGATCGCCGAGATGGTCTCGGGGGTGATATCGCCGGGCACGACGATCATGTCAAGCCCGACCGAGCAGACCGCCGTCATGGCTTCGAGCTTGGTGATATCGAGGCTGCCGCTCTTAGCCGCGGCGATCATGCCCGCGTCCTCGGAGACGGGGATGAAGGCGCCGCTGAGTCCGCCGACGTGGCTGGATGCCATGACGCCGCCCTTCTTGACCGCGTCGTTGAGCAGCGCCAGCGCGGCGGTGGTGCCGTGGCAGCCGCAGGACTCGAGTCCCATTTCCTCGAGGATGTATGCCACGCTGTCGCCGACGGCGGGCGTGGGCGCGAGAGAAAGGTCGACGATGCCGAAGGGAACACAGAGCCTGCGGCTCGCTTCCTTCGCGACGAGCTGACCCATGCGCGTGATCTTGAAGGCGGTTTTCTTGACCATATCGGCGATCTCGGTGATGTCTTTTCCTTCTCCGTTCTTCGCGAGCGCCGCGCGCACGACGCCCGGACCGGAGACGCCGACGTTGATGACGGTGTCCGCTTCTCCCACGCCGTGGAAGGCGCCCGCCATAAACGGGTTATCCTCCGGCGCGTTGCAGAACACCACGAGCTTTGCCGCGCCGATGCAGTTGCGGTCGGCGGTGGCAACGGCAGCCGCTTTGACGGTTTTGCCCATCATGCGCACGGCATCCATGTTGATGCCCGCCTTGGTGGAGCCGATGTTGACCGAGGAGCAGACGAAGTCTGTCTCACTCAGCGCCTGCGGGATGCTCTCGATCAGCGCGTAGTCGCCGCTTGCAAAGCCCTTCTGCACGAGCGCCGAATAGCCGCCGATGAAGTTGACGCCCAGCTCCTTAGCCGCCTTGTCGAGCGCGTGGGCGAAGCGCACGGGGTTCTTGCTCTGACAGGGCGCCGTCACCATGCCGATGGGGGTGACGGAGATGCGCTTGTGGATGATGGGGATGCCGTATTCCTTTTCGATGTCCTCGCCTGTTTTGACCAAGTCCTTGGCGCTGCGCATGATCTTGTCATAGACCTTGACGCACGCCTTTTCGATGTCCTCGTCGAGACAGTCGAGCAGCGAAATACCCATGGTGATGGTCCTCACGTCCAGGTTTTCGTTGTCGATCATATGGATGGTTTCCAGAATGTCTTTGGTTTCCAGCATATTCAGAATCCTTTCAAGACGGTTTAGATTTTATGCATACTGTTGAAGATGTCCTCATGCATAATATGGATCTTGGTGTTGGTGGTCTCGCCGACACGGTCGAGGCTCTCTCGCAGCTCGTCGAAGCCCAGCGACGCCTTGTCGATCTCCACCAGCATGATCATCGCGAACATGTCCTGCAAAACGCTCTGCGTGACCTCCACGATGTTGACGTTCGCCTTGGCGCAGGCGTCGGAGACCTTTGCGAGGATGCCGACGGTGTCCTTGCCGATGACGGTGATGATAGCTTTCATAGGTTACCTCCTTTTTACCCATATATAAATTATAATAATATTTATATGAGGCATGAAATCATTTCATATTATAGTCTCTTTCTTTGTTAAAGTAAAGACAATCTTGCAAAAAACCGTCGGCTGTGGTATGATTTTTTCAGAGGGAGTGATCGATATGACAATTTTTTGCGACATGCACACGCATTCTCACCATTCCTTTGACGCGAAGAGCAGCGTCGACGAGATGTGCCGCGCGGCGATCGAGCGGGGGCTTGAGGCGCTGGCAGTCACCGACCACTGCGAGGCGCCGTTCATCCGCTTCGGCGCGGACTGTGAATTCGGCTGCTTTGACGAGCTGATCCCGCAGTCCTTTGCCGACGCCACCGCCGCGCGGGAGCGCTATGCGGGGCGCTTAAAGGTGCTGCGCGGCTTGGAGCTGGGCGAGCCGACCCACGACAGGGCGGCGACCGCGCACGCGCTTGCATACGGTGATTTTGACTTCGTGCTCGCGTCCGTGCACAATATCAGGAACATGCAGGATTTTTACTATATGAACTACAGCGGCGTGGATGTGGACGGGCTGCTGGCGCGCTACTTCGACGAGCTGTGCGAGACCGCCTCTTTTGAGCACTTTGACAGCCTCTCGCACCTGACCTATCCGCTGCGCTATATCGTCGCGGGCACGGGCAGGTTCCCCGACCTCTCCGTCCATGCGGACGCGATCGACACGATCTTTAAAATTCTGATAAAGAATCAAAAAGCCTTGGAGATCAATGTCTCGGGCTTGTTCAAGGAGCTGAAAACCACCCTGCCCGACGTCACGCTCGTGCGCCGCTTCCGCGAGCTGGGCGGGCAGTATATCACGATCGGCACCGACGCGCATTCCGCCGATATGGTCGGCAGGGGCATCGGAGAGGGGATCGCGGTCGCAAGGGAAGCGGGCTTCTCGCAGTATGTGATCTACGAAAAGCACCGCCCGATCAAAATCGATATCAACGAATAAGAAAGCCGTTTCGGAGGTCGTCATGGTCAAGAAGGTATTTTTCACGTTTTTTTCGGCGCTCGTCTGCGCCCTGATGTTTGCGATTCTGGCGCTGAATCAGAACACCCTCATCGGCTTTGCCGCTGCCGCCGTCCTGTGCGCGGGCTTCTTCCTGCTGCACCGTCCGGTCGTCAGGAAATGCAACCGCCGGTACCTGCGCGGCGCGGTGTGGTGCGGATGGCTTGCGCTCTTTGTCGGAATTGTGCTGCTGACATGGCCGCCGGTGCAGCGCGTGCCCGCCGTCAGCGCCGAGAACCCCGCGGAAACGGAGATCATCTCGCTGCCGCAGGGGAGGTTGCAGGGCGTGTATAACGGGGATGGGAGCGTCGAGGTGTACACGGGCGTCCCGTATGCGCAGCCCCCTGTCGGCGACCTGCGCTGGCGCGAGCCGCAGGACGCGCAGCCTTGGGAGGGCGTGCTCCTCGCCGACCGCTTCGCGCCCATGAGCATGCAGCCGCAGCATCAGCCGATGTATAATTCTCTGGCGCAGATCATCGGCTATCACGACTATCAGTTTTCCCTTCGGGATCGTTTTGTCCCGCCCGCCGACGAGGATTCTCTCTACCTGAATATCTGGAAGCCCGCGGGCGAGAGCGAAAACCTGCCGGTCATGGTCTATATCCACGGCGGCTCGCTCAAAACGGGGCAGCCGTGGTATCAGGATTACAACGGCGAGAACATGGCGAAAAGCGGCGTGATCGTCGTCAACATGGGTTACCGCCTCGGCATCTTCGGCTACTTTGCCGATGAAGAGCTGGCGCAGGAATCCCCGAACGGCACCACGGGCAACTACGGGCTGCTCGACCAGATCAAGGCGCTCGAATGGGTGAGGGACAATATCGCTTCCTTCGGCGGCGACCCCGCCAATGTGACGCTGTCGGGAGAATCGGCGGGCGCGGCGAGCGTCAGCGCGCTGTGCACCTCGCCGCTTGCGAAGGGGCTGTTTCGGCGGGTCATCCTCGAAAGCTCCACCTGCGCCTCAGTCCATCCGCCGCACTCCTTCCGCACGATGGAGGACGCGCTTAGGGCAGGGGAGGAGACGAAGCGGCAGCTTGGTTGCGGCTCCGTCGCGCAGCTGAGACAGCTCCCCGCCGAAAAGCTTGTCGCGCTGGCGGAGCAGCACCATCATATGACGGTCGACGGCTACGCGCTGAAAGAAACGCCCTATGAGTCGTACCGCAAGGGCGTCCACAACGAGGAGGCGATCCTCCACGGCTACAACGGCGAGGAGAGCGGACCGTTCATCCTCTTTGACCGCGCGAACCTTTCCAACTACGAAAGCAAGGTGCGGGACTATTTCAAGGACTATGCCGACGATATCCTCGCGCTCTATCCCGCTTCCACCGACGAGGAGGCGGACCGCTGCTGGGCGGAGGTCTACGGCGCGGTGTTCTTTGACTATCCGCACTACTGCCTGAACCGCCTCGCGGTGAAAAACGACATCCCCGTCTATGAATACTATTTCACCAAGAAGAACGGCAGGCTGGGCGACTGGCACAGCGGCGAGCTGGTCTACTGCTACGGCAACATCCCCGCGGACTCGGGTCTGTATGACAGCCGCGACCGCGAGCTGAGCGCGCAGATGCTCGGCTGCTGGCACAGCTTCATCGCCACAGGTGACCCCAACGGCAGCGGGCTGCCCGAATGGCAGGAGAACCGGGACAGCGCGTCGGTCATGCACTTCGGCGACAAAACGGAGATGATGACCGAGCGGGAGCACGAGCTGTTCGCCGTCTTGGACCGGATGGACGGATGGGAATGATTCTAATATAGAAAAAAACACGAGGACTGTTGCATAACAGTCCTCGTGTCTTTTGCCTGTGCGGCTCGCACTCGCCTTCGAATCCCGCTCAGCCCAGCCAATAAAAAAACGCCCGAAGGCGTTTTTTGGCTGGGCTGGCGTGCGTTTGGATGAAGGAACCACCGACTGCCCCGTTTGCTGCGGCGTGATCGGAGTCATGGGTTTCATCTGCGCTCTCCCTAAAAACAGTCCACCGGACTGTTTTTACCTCGCTTTGCTCGGCACGGTCGCCTTCGAATCCCGCTCAGCCCAGCCAATAAAAAAACGCCCGA
>CACZWQ010000033.1 GCA_902784855.1 uncultured Ruminococcus sp.
GCAGTCGCACAGCGCCATGCGCGCCTGTGTCAGACCCGCGTCATCGCCCTTGACGCGGCAGGCATTGTAGAATTTGTGGAACAGGGTCGCAAGCCGGGTGACATAGCGGGTGACCTTGGTGGGGTCGTAATCCTTTGCCGCGCTGATGACCTCGCTGCCGTAGAGGGCGAGGTGATGGATCAGCTCGCGCTCCTCGGGCGATTTCAGCAGGGCAAGCTCCTCGTCGCGGCAGGCGCGCGGCGTGATGCCGTCCTTTGCGAGCGCCTTGAAGATGCTGCAAATGCGCGCATGCGCGTACTGCACATAGTAGACGGGATTCTGGTTATCCTGCGTCACCGCGAGGTCGAGGTCAAAGTCCATCTGCGTGTTCGCCTCCCGGGTGTTGAACAGGAAGCGCGCGCTGTCCACGGGGACCTCCTCCAGCAGGTCGCGCAGCTGGATCGCCTTGCCGGTGCGCTTGCTCATTTTGACCAGCTCGCCGTTGCGCACGAGCTTGACGAGCTGCATGAGCACGACATGGAGCCTGCTGCCGTCGCAGCCGACGGCGTCCATCGCGCCCTTCATGCGCATGACGTGGCCGTGGTGGTCGGCGCCCCAGACGTCGATCAGGGTCGAAAAGCCGCGGTCGAATTTATTCTTGTGATAGGCGATGTCCGCCGCGAAGTAGGTGGGGTTGCCGTTGCTGCGGATGAGCACATCGTCCTTGAGCTCGAGATTGTCGATATAGGCTTGGCTTTTTCCCTCGCGCAGCAGCTTTTCGGTCAGCACCTCTTTGTTTTTGTACCAGACCGCGCCGTCCTGCTCATAGGTCAGTCCCTTTTCGCGCAGGAGGTCGACCACCGCTTTGACCGCGCCGCTTTGGTGCAGCTCGCTCTCAAAGAACCACTTGTCATAGGTGATCTTGTAGGTCGCCATGTCCGCCTGCATTTTCCGGATGTTTTGGGGCAGGGCATAGTCGACGAGCGCCCTTTTGCGCGCCTCGCTGTCAAGCGCGAGCAGGCTGTCGCCGTGCTGATCGGCGTATTCCTGCGCCAGCTCGGTGATGTCGGCGCCCTGATAGCCGTCCTCGGGGAAAACGATCTCCGCTCCCTTGAAGATCTGCAAATAGCGCGCCTCTAAGGAGCAGGCGAATTTCTCGATCTGGTTGCCCGCGTCGTTGACATAGAATTCGCGGTAGGCGTCATAGCCTGCCTTTTGCAGCACCGCCGCCAGACAATCGCCCAGCGCGCCGCCGCGCGCGTTGCCCATGTGCATGGGACCGGTGGGGTTGGCGGAGACGAATTCCACGTTGACGCGCTCGCCCCTGCCGAAGTCGGAGGAGCCGTAGCCCTCGCGGTCGCCCAGGATCTCCTTGATGACGTTGGTGTAGAACGTCTCTCCGAGGAAGAAATTGATGAAGCCGGGACCCGCCGTCTCAAAGCTGCCGCACATCGTGCCGGTCAGATCGAGGTGCGCGGTGATCGCCTGTGCGATCTTGAACGGCGGCATGCGGAAGCACTTTGCGCCTGCCATCGCCGCGTTGGTGGCGAAGTCGCCGTTTTTGCTGTCGGCGGGGATCTCAATGATAAACTCGGGCAGCGCCGCCTCGGGCAGCTCGCCCGCCTCGATCGCCTGCCGCATCGCCGACGCGACGGCTTCCTTGAGCCGCGCGACGACCTGTGCGTAAGTATCCATATTATTTACCTCACTGTCTGTTCTTTCTCTTCCACCTTGATCACAAAGCGGTTCTCGCTGACGAGGTCGGTGTTGAAATCCAGCGTGTAGCTGACCTCCAGCTCGCCGCCCTTGTCGCTGAGCTTGTTTTCCAGCGTCTTGGTGAATACGCCGATGTTCAGATCGCCCGCGATCGTCTGATAGATGCACTGGTGCCGCTTTCCGCGCTGGAGCATGAGCTGCGAGCGCATCGGACCCTTGCGGTTGATGGTCACGGTATCGCCCTCCACCTTGATCAGGTTGTCGTAGCAGGTCTCGGGGTCATCCTCGTCATATTCCTTGTAGCCGATATAAAAATGGTCTTTTTTCTTCATGAAGTTGCCCGCGGTGAGCACCTCGATCTTGTCGGTCTCGCCGTCGAGCTTTTGTTCGCCGAGGATCGAGATCAGGTATCTTTCTTTTTTACTTTCCATATCGCTCTTCCTAATACTGTTCAATATCGATTTGGGTGACGCTGTGCTCCATGTCTCTGCCCAAAAACAGCCCCGCCACGCTTTCAAAGCCCTCGGGCGTGTCGCTGACATAGAACGAGGGGCGCTTGGGGGTGGGGTCGTCGCTGAGCAGGTCTTGCTCTCTGAGCACCTTGGCGGCGTAGTTGGCGGTCTCAAAGCCCGAGTCCACCAGCGTTACATCCTCGCCCATGTAGTCGGAGATCGCTTCCCTCAGCAGCGGAAAGTGCGTGCAGCCGAGGATGACCGTGTCGACGCCGTTTTCCTTGAGCTCCGCCATGTAGCGGCGCACCACCAGTCGGGTGATCTGGTCGTCGCGGTGGATGATGCCGTTTTCCACCAGCGACACGAACAGCGGACACGCCTGCTCGAACACCGTTACGTTGGGGTCGAGCTTTTGCAGGCGCAGCTTGTAGCTGTGGCTGTTGACGGTCGCGGCGGTGCCGATCACGCCGATCCTGCCGTTTTTCGTTTTGCGCACGGCGGTGAAGCAGGTGGGGTTGACCACGCCCGTGTAGGGGACGGGCAGCTTTTCGCGGAGCGCCTCTCCCGCGACCGAGCTGACGGTGCCGCAGGCGGCGACGATCATCTTGACGTTGTTTTTCAGCAGAAAGCCCGCGTCCTGAAAGGCATAGCGGCGGATGATCTCGCGGCTGCGCGTGCCGTAGGGCACCCTGCCCGTATCGCCGAAGTAGATGATCTTCTCGGCAGGCAGCACATGTAAAAACTCCTTGACCGCGCTCAGTCCGCCCAAGCCCGAGTCAAAAACGCCGATCGCGTTAGGTGACGACATAGCAAAACCTCTTTTACATAGTTATACGCATACTATCATATCACAAATCCCCGCGGGTTTCAAGCTTTTTTTCGTCGGGGATCCGGGATGCTGCTTCGCGTTATATATTATATTGAAAACCGGCGGCGCATTTGCAGCGCCGCCGGTTTTTCATGGCTTCGTTATTTTGTGACCTTGGTGAACATATATGCCGTGGTGCGGTCGTGATAGTCGAGCTTGAGGGTCAGAATGCCCTTGTCGTAGTTGAGCTTTTGGGTCTTGCCGCCGTACTCGATGTCGACAGAGGTCTCGTTAAAGACGTAGGTGCCTTCGTTTGTCACCCCGCCGATGATGATCCTGCACTTGCCGTTGTCGTAGAATTCAAAGGCGAATTCCTTGTCCTTCGTCTCGAGGTCGCTGTAGGAGATGGTGGTGCCGCCGATGGACACCGTGCTCGGCTTCCATTCGCCGACGATGGGGGAGTTGTTCGATTCGCCGCAGCCCGCAAGCGCCAGGGCGGCGAACAGGCAGAGGACGGTCAGCAAAACCGCCGTCGCTTTCTTCATGTTGACGGCTCCTTTCTGAGGGGGATAGGGGTATTCTACCACTATTTTCGCGTCAAGTCAATGAATTATCTCGAAGGAGAGCGGGAATAATTTGACATCGTTTGCAGGAGTTAGCAAGAGTTTACTTCAAAATCCCGCCGAATTTGGGCAAATATCCGCTTTTGCCCAAGCGCTTTTGCATGGTTTCGCCGAAAAAACTGCATTTTGAGCGGTTTATTTGTCAACTCGGCAATATTGACAATTATCGGAAACCTGTGATATGATATATAAGCTGAATTATTCAATATGGAGGAATCACTATGGCAAATCTTGATTTAACCAAATACGGTATCAACGACGTAAAAGAGATCGTGTATAATCCCTCTTACGAGCAGCTCTTTGAGGACGAGACCGATCCCGCTCTCGAGGGCTTTGATAAGGGTCAGGTCACCGAGCTGGGCGCTGTCAACGTCATGACCGGCATCTACACCGGCCGTTCCCCGAAAGACAAATTCATCGTCATGGACGACGTCAGCCGCGACACCGTCTGGTGGACGACTCCCGACTATCCCAACGACAACCATCCCGCTTCCGAAGAGACTTGGGCTGCCTGCAAGAAGCTCGCGCTCGACGAGCTCAGCGGCAAGAAGCTCTATGTGGTCGACTGCTTCTGCGGCGCCAACAAGGACACCCGCATGGCGGTCCGCTTTATCATGGAGGTCGCCTGGCAGGCGCACTTCATCAAGAACATGTTCATCAAGCCCACCAAGGAAGAGGAAGAGAACTTCGTTCCCGACTTTGTCTGCTACAACGCCTCCAAGGCGAAGGTCGAAAACTACAAGGAGCTCGGTCTCAACTCTGAGACAGCGGCAATGTTCAACGTCAAGAGCCGCGAGCAGGTCATCCTGAACACCTGGTACGGCGGCGAAATGAAGAAGGGTCTCTTCTCCATGATGAACTACTACCTGCCGCTTCAGGGCATCGCGTCCATGCACTGCTCCGCCAACACCGATATGGAGGGCAAGAACACCGCGATCTTCTTCGGTCTGTCCGGCACCGGCAAGACCACCCTTTCCACCGACCCAAAGAGACTGCTGATCGGCGACGACGAGCACGGCTGGGACGATAACGGCATCTTCAACTTTGAGGGCGGCTGCTACGCCAAGGTCATCGGCCTTGACAAGGAGAGCGAGCCCGACATCTTCAACGCGATCAAGAGAGACGCGCTGCTGGAGAACGTCACCGTGGATGAGGACGGCAAGATCGACTTTGACGACAAGAGCGTGACCGAGAACACCCGCGTTTCCTATCCCATCGAGCACATCGAGAAGATCGCCAAGAACGTCAACGGCATTTCCTCGGGTCCTGCCGCAGAGAACGTGATCTTCCTGTCCGCAGACGCATTCGGCGTGCTGCCTCCCGTGTCGATCCTGACCCCCGAGCAGACGCAGTATTACTTCCTCTCCGGCTTCACCGCCAAGCTGGCGGGCACCGAGCGCGGCATCACCGAGCCGACTCCCACCTTCTCCGCCTGCTTCGGTCAGGCGTTCCTCGAGCTGCATCCCACCAAGTATGCCGAGGAGCTTGTGAAGAGAATGGAGAAGAGCGGCGCGAAGGCGTACCTCGTCAACACCGGCTGGAACGGCACCGGCAAGAGAATCACCATCAAGGATACCCGCGGCATCATCGACGCGATCCTCGGCGGCGACATCAAGAATGCGCCCACCAAGAAGATCCCGTACTTTGATTTTGAGGTTCCCACCGAGCTGCCCGGCGTCGACACCGGCATCCTCGACCCCAGAGACACCTATGCCAATCCCGCCGAGTGGGAGGAGAAGGCAAAGGATCTCGCCGCGAGATTCATCAAGAACTTCGACAAGTACACCACCAACGAGGCAGGCAAGGCGCTGGTCGCAGCGGGACCGCAGCTTTGATCGCCCGATCAAAACAAACTGCTATAAACAATCGAGGCTGTCGCAATAAGCGGCAGCCTCTTATTCTATTCCGGCAGACGTGTGAAGCACAGGCGCCCGCGTGCCGCGGGGGTCAGTCCGCGCGTGCGACGTTGGTAGGAACGGTAACCACATAAACACGCGCTATAACGCGGGCGCGAAAGGTCGCCGTTCATACGAACGCTTCACTCGCGGATTGGATGGAACGTCACGTTCCCGCGGATTGGATGGAACGTCACGTTCCCGCGGATTGACCCCCGCGGCACGCGGGCTGCGGCTAATCTATGCTTTTTAGGCTTTCTACCATGTTGACGGCTTTGATCTTGATGCCGGTGGCGGCGTTGACCATGAGCGAGAACAGGAAGGTCATGCCCGCCGCGCAGGCAAAGCTCCACGCATGGATATCCCTGCCGAACATCACGTTATCCACCTCTACGGTGCGGATGATGAAATCCGACAAGAGCACGCCCAGCCCCAAGCCCGCGACGATGCCGAGAATGGTCAAAATAATATTTTCCAGATAGATGAACCGCGCGGTCTCGCGGTTGAAGAAGCCGAGCACCTTGAAGGTCGCGATCTCGCGCTGCCGTTCGGCGAGGTTGATGTTCGTCAGATTATAGAGCACCACCAGCGCCAGCGCCCCCGCACAGACGACCATGACCACGATGACCATGTCCAGCGCGCTGAGCATGTTGCGGAAATCCTTGATGCTCTGCTCCGTGAACGAGACGGCGACGATGCGGTCATTCCGCAGGATCGCCGCGCTGAACGCCTCCTGCGTTTCGGGCGCTTGGTCATGCAGTCGCACCTCGTAGATATTAAACTGCGGCGGGACGCGGAACAGGCGCTGATAGCAGGCGGGCGTCATGAATACATAGTTGTAGATATACTGCTCGTAGACGCCGCCGACCTCGACCGACGCCGTGCCGTTTTCGGTTTCAAGCGTGATCGTGTCGCCGACGGAGATGCCGAGATCGGACGCCAGCCGCTCGTTGATCAGCACCCTGTCGTCGCCGAGTGCCAGCGGGGTATGCTCACGGCGCGTGCGCAGGCAGATCAGGCTGTCCATGTGCGCCGGATCCTCGGGGACGGCGATATAGGTCGATTCGGCGGCGTGCTTATCCGCAAAGGAGACCGTCACATCCTCCTGCAGGGCGAGCATGGAGGCGCTGACCTTGCCGGTTTCGGCGCTGAGGTCTTTGAGGTATTGCAGCTCCTGCGGCGTGCCGCTTTTGCGCGGGATGATCACGGTGTCGTACCGGAAGATCTCGCCGAACTGCGTTTGGGTCAGCGGGTCGAAGCTGTTGAGCAGTCCGAACGCCGCCACAATCAGGGCGGTGCAGCCCGCGACGCCGATGACCGTCATGCACATGCGTACCTTATAGCGGAAGATATTGCGCGCGGTCAGCTTAGCCGTGAAGCTCATGTGCTTCCACAGCGGCGTGACGCGCTCGAGCAGGATGCGCTTGCCCGGCTTGGGCGCCTTGGGACGCATGCCCTGCGCGGGCTTGATGCGCAGCGACTTCACACAGACGATGACCGAGACCGCCGTGGTGCAGCATACTGCCGCCAGCGTGCCGAGCGCGATGGACGGGATATGCAGGATCAGATCGATGTCGCCGATGTAGAACATGATCCGGTAGGCGTCGTAGATGATGAACGGCAGCGTCGATACGCCCGCCCAGACGCCCGCGATGCTGCCCGCGACGGCGGCGATGAGGGAGTAGAGCACATATTTCAGGATGATCGCGCCGTTGCCGTAGCCCAGCGCTTTCAGGGTCGCGATCTCGGTGCGCTTCTCCTCGATCAGCCGCGTCATGGTGGTGACGCAGACGAGCACCGCCACCAGCAGGAAGAACAGCGGGAACGCCGAAGCCACCGCGTCCAGACGGTCGGCGTTCTGTCCGTAGGTGGCGTAGCCGGGATTGCCGTCGCGGTCGAACACGTACCACGTCGACTCCGTTTCTTTGAGCTTTTGCAGCGCCGCCTCGCCTTCGTTGAGCAGCGTCAGTCCGTCGGCGAGCTTTTTGTCCGCCTCGGCTTTGGCGTCGTTGTAGGCTTCGCGGGCTTCCCGCAGCTTTTCGGCGCCCTCCTCTTTTTTCGTTTTCAGCTCCGCCATGCCGCTCTCATATTGCTGCTTTGCCGCCTTGAGTTGGGTGCGCGCCGCCGCGAGCTGCTGCTGTCCGCTGATTCTTTTCGCCGCCAGCTCGCTTTCGCCGACTGCCAGCTGTGCGCTGCCCGCGAACAGCTGCGCCTGACCGACGCCGAGCTGCGCGGAGCCGATGGCGTCCGTTGTGTCGCGGGTGATCTGCCGAAAGGCGTCGCCGTCCGATGTGTCCATCTCGGCAAGGCGCGCCTCCAATTCCTTTCTGCCCGCGTCGAGCTGCGCCTGCCCTGCTGCAAGCTGTGCCTTTCCCGAAGCGATCATGCGCTCGGCAGAGGCGATGGCGGCGGCGTATTCTCCTTCTCCGGCAGCGAGCGCCGCTTCTCCGCTGTCGATCATTTCCTTGGCGTCGCGCAGCTTCTTCTCCGCTTCGGCGATCCTGTCGTTGTATTCCTTTTCGCCCGCTTCGAGCTGTTTCAGCCCGTCGCCGAGCTTTTTCTCCGCTTCCGCCTTTTTGTCGCCGTATTCCTTTTTTCCCTTGGCAAGCTCCTCCTCGGCGTGGGGGATCACCTCGGTGGTGAACGCCGCCTCGCGCGCTGCGGCGAGCGCTTCCAGCGCAGCTTTCATTTGTGAGGACTTCGAGCGGTACGCGTCGGAGAACGCCGAGACCTGATCCGAGAAATCCGCCTTGACATACAGCTCGGTGTACCGCGGGATCTTGAAATCGTCGGCGGAGATATACATGTATTCGTCGATCTTGCCGTCGCCGATGTTGGTGGTGCCGCGCTGATAGGAGATATACAGCGGCGATTCCGCCTTGCCGACCACGGTGAATTCCGCCGTGTTGAGCAGGTCGGAGAGGGCGTTGTCGCCCGCCATCGGCGCAAAGGTGATCTTTTTTCCGACGCCGTGGTTCGCGTTTGCGAACGGGACGCTTTCGGTGATGATCTCGCCGCTCCTGCGCACGCTCCTGCCCTCGGTGACGGTGAGGGTGTTCAGGGTGCGGAAGTCCTTGTAGGCTTTCGGCACCGCGATCAGGCGGACAATGTCGCCGCCGTCCGCGGAGGAGGTCATGACGTCGCAGAAATAGGAGGGCATGACGCTTTGCACGCCGTCTAGCTTTGCCACGGCGTCGATATCCTCCTCGGCAAAGCCGACGGTCGAGACAAGACGGAAGTCCATCAGCTCTTTTTGACGGTAATAGTGCTCGGCGAGGTGATACATCGACGGGGCAGTCGCCTTGATGCCCGCAAAAAAGCCCACGCCGAGCGCGATGATCGCCATGATGGAAAAGAACCGCGCCTTGGTGTGCGCGATCTCGCGAAAGGTATTCTTGACGAGCGTTTTGGTCATGCCGGTTCACCTCCTTTTTGCAAGCGGCGCGCCCTTACCATTCGATCTCGGAGACGGGCTTGGGGGAGTCGTTGCGGATATCGCGGACGATCCTGCCGCTCTTCATCTCGATGATATGATCCGCCATGGGCGTGATGGCGCTGTTGTGCGTGATCAGCACCACGGTCATCTTCTCGCGCACGCAGGTGTCCTGTAGGAGCGAGAGGATCTGCTTGCCCGTCTGATAGTCGAGCGCGCCCGTCGGCTCGTCACAGAGCAGCAGGGCGGGGCGCTTGGCGAGTGCGCGCGCGATCGAAACGCGCTGCTGCTCGCCGCCCGAGAGCTGCGCGGGGAAATTGTCCATGCGTTCCAAAAGCCCCACGCTCTCGAGCGCCGTTTCGCTGTCGAGCGGATCGCGGCAGATCTGTGCCGCCAGCTCGACATTTTCCTTCGCGGTGAGGTTGTGCACCAGGTTATAGAACTGGAACACAAAGCCGATCTCATGGCGGCGGTACTCGATCAATTCGCGGTCGCTGCAGCGGCTGATATCCCTGCCGCGCACCCAAATCTCGCCTTCGGTGGCGCTGTCCATGCCGCCGAGCAGGTTGAGCACGGTCGTCTTGCCCGCGCCGGAAGCGCCGACGACGACCGCGAATTCGCCTTCCTCCACGGTAAAGGAGATGCCGTCGACCGCGTTGATGGTCACCTCTCCCATTTGATAGCGCTTGTATACGTCTTTGAATTCTACCAGTGACATAGCGTCCCTCTATTCATATGTGTGATCGCAGATCTCGTTGATCTTGTCGCGCAGGATCAGAAAATCGTTGAACGCCTCGGGCTTCTTGCGCGGGTCGCGCAGGATCGCGGCGGGATGGAGCATCGCCATCATCAGCACGCCGTTTTTCTCGATGAACTGTCCGTGCTCGCGGGTGATCTTGATGTCGGGCTTGATGATCCGCGCGGCGGCGATCCTGCCCAGACAGACGATGATCTTGGGGCGGATCAGCCTGACCTGATTGCGCAGCCAGTCGATGCACATCTCCTGCTCCTCGGGCTTGGGGTCGCGGTTCTTCGGCGGGCGGCATTTGACGATGTTGGCGATGTAGATGTTGCGGTTACGGTCCAAGTCGACCGCCATCAGCATTTTGTCGAGCAGCTTGCCCGCTCTGCCCACGAAGGGCTCGCCCTGAAGATCCTCGTTCTCGCCCGGGCCCTCGCCGATGAACATGACCTCCGCTTCGGGTGAGCCGACGCCCACCACGACGTTGGTGCGGGTCTCACACAGCTCGCATTTGCGGCAGGCGGCACAGGCGTTTTTGAGTTCTTCCCAAGTCTGATACATTTTAAATGAAAATTATGGTAGAGACCTCCGCCCATCACGTTCACGTTTGCAGAGCGACGCTGGACGTCCTCTACGGCGAGGGCTATCAGCTGACAAACAAAAAGGATCTTTCTCAGCCCGGTCAGTTCGCCTGCTTTGAGAAGGTGACCGTCGTCGGTCCCAGAGGCGAGATGACTATGTCCATTCTCGGACCCGAGCGTCCCGAGGATCAGGTCGAGGTTTCCCTGACCGACGCCAGAAAGCTCGGCGTTGTCGCGCCCGTCAGAGAGTCGGGCAACGTTGCCGGCACACCCGGCTGCAAGCTGGTCGGCCCCAAGGGCGAGGTCGAGATCGCGCAGGGCATCATCGCCGCACAGCGCCACATCCACTTCGACACCAAGACCGCGCAGGACAACGGCTTCAAGGATAAGCAGATCGTGTCCGTCAAGGTCGGCGAGGGCACCGGAAGAGAAGTCATCTTCGGCGACGTCGTCGTCCGCGTCAGCGACAAGTATGCGCCCGCCATGCACATCGACACCGATGAGAGCAACGCGGCAGGTCTGAGCGGCACCGTAGACGGAGAGATCCTCGTTTAAGAAATACGCGCAAGAGAGGCAGCCTTTGGCTGTCTCTTTTTTTATGACGCGTCTGTTTTGCTGAGGAAGGTGTGCAGGAAGTCCTTAAAGATCGGCTCCCACGCCGCCTCGTTGTGGCAGCTCTCAAAGAGGATGACCTCGTTGAGCAGCTGCGGGGGATAGTATGCCGTGAGGATGTCATAGGTCGTCTCGACGCTGTCAAAGATATTCCTTTCCAGCTCGTCGCCCGCGCCGGTGTACAGGTAGAGATAGGGCAGGGGCGCCTGCGCCGATTTCGCGGCGATCCAGCGGCGCAGATCCTCCTCGGCGTAGAGCAGAAACGCCGGAGAGAGTACGCCCGCCGCGCAGAAAAGCTCGGGATGGCAGAGTGCTGTGAAAAACGCCTGCAAGCCGCCCGACGAGCTGCCGCAGAAGGCGGTGTTCTCTCTGCCTGATTTGATGGGGAAGCGCGCCGCTGCGGCGGGCATCACGACCTCCGTCACAAAGCGGTCGAAGCACTCGCCCTCGGACGTGGTGTAGTTGTCCATTTTTTCGGGGCAAATGACTTCCCCGATGGACTGCGGGGTCAGCTCGTTGTCGCGCCACGGGTTGTCGTTGTGGATACCGACGATGATTGCCGCCCTGCCGGTGGCGGCGCGCTCCGCTTCGATGCTTTCGCGGGTGTGCCAGCAGCCCCAGCCCGCGTGTTCCTCGTCAAACAGGTTTTGCCCGTCGGTCATATAGATCACGGGAAGCCGCTCGCCCTCTCGGTGGGCGGGCACATAGACGCGCACCAAACGGTCGCCCTTGCCGGGGTAGGGCAGCAGCATTTCATGCAGTGCGGATTCGATTGGCATGGAATCATCCTTTCGCGGTTGGAATATACTCTATTATCTCATAAAACAGGAAAACATGCAATGTATAAAACGCGATTTTTGGTTAATAATTGTTTCAGAGGTGAATGAAACGATGATCAACGACGCGGAAATGCTGACATACATCCTGCAAAATGCGGAGATGGGCTGTCAGGGCGTGAAAAATGTGCGTGACGGGAAGCCGAATTCGGCGATGGACAGCGTGCTGTGCAGCCAGCTGGAACGCTACGGCAAGATCTATCAGACGGCGGGCGCGATGCTCCGTTCGCGCGGCGAGGGACTTCATCGCGTCAGCCCCATGGCGCGGACGATGGCAAGGCTCTCCGCCAAGCGCGATTTAAGGCGCGACCCGTCGGGGTCGCACATCGCCGAGATGATGATCAAGGGCAACACGATGGGCGTCAACAAGATGGCGCAGCACCTGCGCGACTACGACCGCACCGACCCGAACATCACCCTGCTCGCAAAGAAAATGCTCGACGTGGAGCAGGCGCATATCTCGGAGCTGCGGGCTTTTCTTTAATGGAAATATCGGCTTCAATCAAAAGCAGGCGTGCAGCATGTGCTGCACGCCTGTGGTTTTTTGCTTGTCCTGAAAAGCGGATTATGCCTTGTTGACGGAGCCGAAGAGTTCCATCTTCTCTTTGACGGTCGCCTTGATCGCCTCGGCGCCGGGAGCGAGGAGCTTTCTGGGATCGAAGCCTTTGCCCTGCAGATCCTTGCCCTCTTCGATGTACTTTCTGGTTGCCGCCGCAAACGCGAGCTGGCACTCGGTGTTGACGTTAATCTTGGAAACGCCCAGCTCGATCGCCTTCTTGATCATGTCGGCGGGGATGCCGGTGCCACCGTGGAGCACGAGGGGCATGTCGCCGGTGAGCTGCTGGATCGCGTCGAGGGTTTCAAAGCTGAGACCCTGCCAGTTTTCGGGATATTTGCCGTGGATGTTGCCGATGCCTGCCGCGAGCATGGTGACGCCGAGGTCGGCGACCATCTTGCATTCCTGCGGATCCGCGCATTCGCCCGCGCCGATCACGCCGTCCTCTTCGCCGCCGATGGAGCCGACTTCCGCCTCGATGGACAGACCCAGCTCGTTGCAGGTCGCGACGAGTTCCTTGGTCTTGGCGACGTTCTCGTCGATGGGATAGTGAGAGCCGTCGAACATGATGGAGCTGAATCCCGCTTCAATGCACTTCTTGGCGCCCTCATAGGAGCCGTGGTCGAGGTGGAGCGCGACGGGAACGGTGATGTTGAGCTCTTCCAGCATGGCGGTGACCATTCCGACAACGGTCTTGTAGCCGCACATATACTTGCCCGCGCCCTCGGATACGCCGAGAATGACGGGGGAGTTGAGCTCCTGCGCGGTGAGCAGGATGGACTTGGTCCACTCAAGGTTGTTGATGTTGAACTGACCGACCGCATAGTGGCCTGCCTTTGCTTTGGTAAGCATTTCTTTAGCGTTTACTAATGGCATGTTCATCTTCCTTTGTTATTAGATTTCAACAGAAAAGCGTCCCCCTCTGTCGAGTTACTATTATTATACAACAAAATGTCGCAGAAGAAAAGGGTTTTCGGGAATTATTTCGATTATTTCTTGATAAAATGGGGGTGCGGCGGAAATTTTCAGAAAGCCGTCACATGAAAGCGCAGAAAATCGGTTGCTTTTACGGCGGTTTGGGGGTATAATAAGAGGAAATGATTAGCAGAAAAGGAGTATCACGCCTATGGATGATAACTTTGAAAGTGAGTTTTACGGCTATGAGCCGCAGCGCCCCCAGACCGAGAAGCAGGATATCCCGCAAGCGGTGCAGCCTGCGCTGGATATAGAGCCGCTCGAGCCGCAAAAGCCGACGGCAGACAGCGAGCCGCCGCAGCCGTTTGTACAGCAGGATGCGCCGCAGCAGCCGTTTACGCCGCAGCAGCCCTTTGCACAGCAGCAGGCGCCGCAGCAACCATTTGCACAGCAGCAGCCCTTTGCACAGCAGCAGCCGTTTACGCCGCAGCAGCCCTTTGCACAGCAGCAGCCGTTTGCACAGCAGCAGGCGCCGCAGCAGCCCTTTACACAGCAACAGCAGCCGCAGCAGCTGCAGCCGTATTACCGCCCCGACATCTCGCAGCCCTACTACCGCCCCGAGGAGCGCCGCCCCGCAAATCCGTCCAACCGCGCGCTGGTCGTGGTCATCATCGTGCTCGGTGCGCTTCTGACGGCGAGTCTGGTCGCGCTCGTGGCGTTCTCCATGTTCACCGCGCAGAACTCAAGGACTGCCGGGGATGAGGACGGCATCATTGAGCAGCTTCCCGACATCACCATGCCCGGCGGCGGCGGGATCTTTGACGAGCCCACCGAGCCGCCTGCCACAGAGGCGCCCGCCGAACACAAGGAGAGCGACTTCTCCGATCAGGCAAACAAAAAATATGAGGGCCTCAAGCTCGAGGATAAGCCGCTTGACGCCGGCGCAAGCTACTACAACGCGGAGTACGCCTTCAAAACAGCCGCCGATTCGGTGGTCGCGGTGCTCTGCTTCACCGACAAAACGGACGATAACGCCGCTGCGGCGTCGCAGGGCAGCGGCATCATCATTTCCTCCGACGGTCTCGTCGTCACCAACGCGCACCTGCTGAACAACAGCAAGACCGCCTACGCCATCAAGGTCGTGACCTCCGACAACAAGGAGTACAAGGCGGGCGTGATCGGCGTCGACTCGCGCACCGATCTCGCGGTGCTCAAGCTGGTGGACGCAAAGGGTCTCAAGGCTGCGACCTTCGGCAATTCCGAGCAGATCGAGCAGGGCGAGGATCTGATCATCATCGGCAATCCCGGCGGCATAGAGTACAAAAATTCGATGACCAAGGGCATCGTCTCCGCGGTCAACCGCGACGCCTCCAAGAAAAACATCGTCAAATATATCCAGACCGACGCGGCGATCAACCCGGGCAACTCGGGCGGACCCGCCGTCAACAACTACGGTCAGGTCATCGGCGTCGCGTCCGCGAAGATCGCCGCCGAAAGGTACGAGGGCATGGGCTTCTGCATCCCCTCGGCGCAGGTCAAGACCATCACCGACAGCCTCATCCGCAACGGCTATGTCGAGGGCAGGGTCAAGATCGGCATTTCGGGCGTGGCGGTCACCGCCACCGAGGCGCAGCTTTACAACGTGCCCAAGGGCATCATCGTCAGCGAGATCAACAAGGGCGGCCCCTGCGACGGCACCGATTTGCAACAGGAGGACATCATCCTCGCGCTCGACGGCAAAATGATCACCTCCTTCTCGGATATCTATCAGGCGTTGGAGGATTATAAGCCGGGCGACAAGGCGAAGCTGAAATTCTACCGCCCGTCCGATAAAAAGGAATACGAGATCGAGATCACCCTGCAAGCGGATCAGTGATTTTGAAAAAAACACAAGAGTCGAGGCGGCGCACCCCGTCTCGGCTCTTGATTTGCCCAAAAAGCGCCGATCACGCAATAATTGCGTGAAAACAGCGCATAATATGATTAGTGTTGAAAGGCGGATTTGAAAAAGGTTAAGATTTTGAAAGAAATCGAATATTTCTCGAACAGAAATAAAGCGATTTTTTATTTCTAAATTGGAAATAATAACAAAATTTCGGGGCGATTGTAAATAATTAAAATAATTGTAACAAGTTATTAACAATTTGAGTACAAGATTGCCAAAAAGCGGTTACAATTTTAAGAATAAGTTGACTTTACTACAAGTTTGTAGTATCATTTTCTATAAGAGAATTGTACCGTTACTTCCGTGTAACCGACTTCTGTTCTCCGCTTTTATCAAAATGTCATATATATTGTGTGTGCCGATCAGCGACACACCATATATTGTTTCTTTTTACCGTATTAACACGATTATCAAGCTGTATTGGAGTGTACCCAATTGGAAAAGTTTGTAGTAACAGGCGGCAAGCCTTTATTCGGTGAGGTCAACATCAGCGGCGCCAAAAATGCGGCGGTCGCGATCATTCCGGCGGTGATCCTTTGTGACGAGCCTTGTCAGATCGAAAATATCCCCAACATCAGCGACGTCACGCTGATCAGCAAAATCCTGCAGCAGATGGGCGCAAAGGTCAGAAGGATCAACAAATCCACCCTGTATATCGACCCCACTCACATTGCTACCTGTTCTGCGATCACTGATCTGGTACGCGGCATGCGTGCCTCCTACTACCTGCTGGGCGCGCTGCTCGGCAAATACGGCAAGGCGAAGGTTGCGCTTCCCGGCGGCTGCAACTTCGGCGTCCGCCCCATCGACCAGCACCTCAAGGGCTTTGAAGCGCTCGGCGCGGAGACCAGACTGGTGGACGGTGCGATCATCGAGGCGGAGTGCGAGGACGGTTTGGTCGGCAGCCATGTGTATCTCGACGTCGTTTCCGTCGGCGCGACCATGAACATCATGCTGGCGGCGTGCAGAGCCAAGGGCATGACCATCATCGAGAACGCGGCGAAGGAGCCCCACATCGTCGACCTTGCAAACTTTTTGAACTCCATGGGCGCGGATATCCGCGGCGCGGGTACCGACGTCATCAAGGTGCGCGGCGTCAGCTATATGCACGGCATCACCTATTCGATCATCCCCGACCAGATCGAGGCGGGCACCTATATGTGCGCGGCGGCTGCCACACGCGGCTGCGTGACCATCACCAATATCACACCCAAGCACTTGGAGTCCATCTCCGCGAAGTTCCGCGAAATGGGCTGCAAGATCACCGAATACGACGAAGCGCTGACGATCGACGCGACTGTCAAGCCGCTCAAGCGCTGCAACATCAAGACCATGCCGCACCCGGGCTTCCCGACCGATTGCCAGCCGCAGTTTACCGCGCTGCTCATGGGCGTTCCCGGCACCAGCATCGTCAACGAGAATGTGTGGGACAACCGCTATCAGTATATCAGCCAGCTCGTCAGAATGGGCGCGCATATCTCGGTCGAGGGCAGGCTTGCCATCATCGAGGGCGGCACACCGCTGACGGCGGCGCCTGTCAAGGCGACCGACCTGCGTGCCGGCGCGGCGATGATCGTCGCGGCGCTTCAGGTCAAGGGCACCACCGAGATTTCCAGCATCCAGTATATCGAACGCGGCTACGAGGACGTCGTAGAGAAGTTCAAGGCGCTCGGTGCGGACATCAAAAAGGTGTATTTCACAGGCGACAACGAGGACGAAATGCGCGCATAAACGCGTCAATATATGAAAAAGGGCAGCTTCGGCTGCCCTTTTTGTTATGCTATTCGCGATAGTTGCCCAGAAAGCTGAATTCGGGAAGCTCCTCGCCCAGCCGGCTGAGCAGGTCGATCACGTTATCGCTGCGGACGCTGCCCGTGAAGTCGAGGTAGAACAGGTATTCAAAATCCCTTCCCTTTGCGGGGCGCGACTCGATCTTGGTCAGGTTCAGCCCCAGCGAGTTGAAGCGGCACAGCAGGTTGTACAGCGAGCCCTTGACGTGGGGCAGGGAGAAGCAGAGGCTGATCTTGTTTGCGTCCTCGCTGATGATCAGCTGCTTGGAGATCACGATGAAGCGCGTCGTGTTGAAGGGGTCGTCCTGCAAGCCCGTGTCGAGGATCCGAAGCCCGTATTCCTTCGCGGCGCCGGGCGTGCAGATCGCCGCGACATTCAGCCGCTTTTCGCGTGCGACGTCGCGCGCCGCCACGGCGGTGTTCGCCTTGGAGACGGCGGTGAGACGGCGCTGCTCCAGATAGTGCGCGCACTGGGAGAGCGCCTGCGGGTGCGACCAGACGATCTCGATGTCCTCGAGCGTCGACTGCCGCAGACCCGCCAGACAGTGCTCGATGCGCCTGTCCAGCGCGCCGACGATGTAGAAGCGGTGCTTCAAGATCAGATCATACACCGCCGAGACGGAGCCTGCGGTGGAGTTTTCCACGGGCAGGACGCCGAATGCCGCTTCATCCCGATCGACCGCATCAAAGACGTCCTCAAAGGTCTTGCGCTCGGAGAGCACCGCGTCGGGAAAGAGCGCCTGCGCCGCTTCAAAGCTGTTGGCGCCCTTGATGCCCTGATAGGCGACGGTGATGCCGTCGGTCGGCGGCATTTCGCGCGCATGCAGGATCTCCTCGCGCAGCGCCTGACCGCTGCCGATGATGTTGTATTGCAGGGCGCGGGACAGCTCCATGATATCGGCAAAGAGCATGCGCGCCGCCGTGCCGTAGGCGCCGCCCTTTTCCTGCACGTCGGCGAGGATCTCGTCCTCGCGCTGCCGGTTGAGGATGGGCAGCCCCTTTTCTTTTTTATAACAGCCGACCTCCTTTGCGCAGTCCATTCTGCGTTTAAAAAGGTCGAGCATTTGGTTGTCGATCTCGTCGATCTCTACGCGGATCTCGCTTAACTCTCTCATTTGCGCACCTCACATCAGATTCAGGATCGCCACCGCCGCGGCTGCCTCGATGACGGGGACGGCGCGCGGCACGATGCAGGGGTCGTGTCTGCCGCGGATCTCCAGCACCGCGTTTTCTCCCGTCTGTAAATCGACGGTTTTCTGCGGCATGGCGATGGACGGGGTCGGCTTGATCGCCGCGCGGAAGATGAGGGGCATGCCGTCGGAAATGCCGCCGAGGATGCCGCCGCAGTGGTTGGTCTCGGTCACGACGCTGCCGTTTTCATAGCGGAAGGGGTCGTTTGCCTGCGAGCCGCGCATCTGCGCGAGGGCAAAGCCCGCGCCGAATTCAATGCCCTTGACGGCGGGAACGCCGAACACCGCTTGGGCGATCGCGCCCTCCATGCCGTCGAACATCGGCTCGCCCACGCCGACGGGCAGCCCCGTGACGGCGCATTCGATCACGCCGCCCACGCTGTCCTGCGCCGTGTGCGCTGCTTCCACCTCGGCGCGCATGGGCGCTTCCTTCATGCCGTCGATCAGGGAGAAGGAGGAGGCGCTGAGGCGCTGCATGAGAGACGGGTCGACAGAAACCGGGTCAAAGCGCGCGTCGCAGATATTGCCGATGCGCTCGATATGCGCGGCGATCCGGACGCCTTGCCGTTCCAGCAATTGGCGGCAGACCGCGCCGGCAAAGACGAGCGGCGCGGTGATCCTGCCCGAAAAATGGCCGCCGCCGCGGATGTCGTTGGCACCGCGGTATTTGACATACGCCGTGTAGTCGCTGTGAGCGGGGCGCGGCATGGCGAGCAGGTTGCCGTAGTCCTGCGAGCGGGTGTTGGTATTTTCGATCACGGCGCACAGCGGCGCGCCCGTGAGGATATCGCCGCGCATGCCCGAGAGCACGCGCGGCAGGTCGCTTTCTTTCCGCGGGGTGGCGGTCTTGTCACGGCCGGGCGCACGGCGCGCCATCTGGGCGAGCACCGCGTCCCGGTCGATCGCGGCGCCGGCGGGCAGGCCGTCGATCACGACGCCGATGCCGTTGCCGTGGCTCTCGCCGAAAACGGAAATCTTGATTTTGGAACCATAGGTCGAGGACATCTCAATCTTCCTTTGAAAGCAGCGAACAGTCGCCGCATATTTTTTGATAATCCCGGTAGAAGTCGGGGTAGCTTTTGTTGACGCTCCATGCGTCGGTGCAGGTGAGTGCGCCTTCGCAGCCTGCCGCGCAGGTCGCCGCCGCCATGACGATGCGGTGGTCGTTGCAGCCGTCGACGGCGCCGCCGCGCAGGCGCCTGACGCCGGTGACTGCCAAGCCGTCGGGCAGCTCGATGACCTTGCCGCCGAGGGCGTTGAGCAGCGCCGCCGTCGTCTTGAGGCGGTCGCTCTCCTTGATGCGCAGCCGCGCGGCGTTGGTGATCTGTGTCACGCCGTCGGCAAAACAGGCGCAGACCGCCAAAACGGGCACCAGATCGGGGATCTGTGACGCGTCGATCGTGATCGCGCTCAGGGGCGCCTTTTTGACGGTGACGGTGCCGCCGTCCTGATGTACCTCGGCGCCGAACTCGCGCAGCAGCGCGGCGATCCGACGGTCGCCCTGCGAGGAATCGATATTGCAGCCCGTGACGGTCACATCGCCGCCGATGGCGCCCGCCGCGAGGAAGAACGCCGCCTGCGACCAGTCGCCGTCGGTGGTGTAGTCGGTGGGGATGTAGTGCTGCTTGCCGCGGATGTGCCAGCCTTTGTCGGTCATGTCGACCTCGATGCCGAACTTGGACATCGAGCGGATGGTCATGTTGATGTAGCCCGCGCTCTGGATGGGGGAGGTGAGGATGATGTCGCTGTCCCCCTCCAACAGGGGCAGGGCGAACAGCAGCCCCGTGATGAACTGGGAGCTGACGTTGCCGGGGATGCGGTAGACGCCGCTTTGCAGCCTGCCGCCGATTTGCAGGGGCAAGCCGCCCTTTGTGCGGCAGGTCACGCCCTTTTCGGGCAGCGCCTCGGTGTAGATGCCGATCGGGCGCTCGGGCAGCCTGCCGGAGCCGATAAAGGTCGCCTCCACATTCCCCGCGGCGGCGACGGGGATCAAAAACCGCAGGGTGCTGCCGCTCTCACGGCAGTCGAGCACGGCGGTCTTGTTTTCAAACAGATGGGTGCCGTCGACGGTGAGCGTATCGCCCGCGACGGCGGTCTTTGCGCCGAGCGCCTCGACGCAGCGGATGGTCGCTTGGATGTCCTCGGACAGCGCGACGGGGGAGACGGTGCACCTGCCCTTGGACAGTGCCGCACAGATGACCGCGCGGTGCACGTCGCTCTTGGAGGGCGGCGCGGGGATGACGCCGTTTGGCGTAAAGGGATGAAAGATCACGTTTGTCATGCTATCGTACCTGTTGATGGTTGGGTCAGAAAGGCTTCCAGCTCGCTGACGGGCAGGGGATGGATGAAGCTCTCGCCGAGCTTGCGCAGCAAAACGAGGTTGATATTACTGCCGGCTGTCTTTTTGTCGCCCTTGGCGGCTTCGGCGATATCAAAGAGAGCGGCGGAGTCGGAGGTCGGCAGGCCGTATTTCTCACAGAGGCGGACGATCCGCTCGGCGGTGCCCGCTTCCGTGACGCCGTGCATTTCTCCCGCGCGCGCCATCATCACCATGCCGACGGCGACCGCCATGCCGTGGGTGATGCCGGTGAAGCCGTAGAGCTTCTCGATCGCGTGGCCGAGGGTGTGCCCGAAGTTGAGCAGCATGCGCTCGCCCGCCTCCCTTTCGTCGCGGCTGACGACGTCGCGCTTGACGGACACGCAGGTCTCGATCACGTCCTCGATGTTGGAAAGCGCGTCCTCCCGCTCCAGGAACGAGAAGAACGCCGCGTCCTTGATGCAGCCGTATTTGATGACCTCGCCCATGCCGTCGGCGATGAACTTGTCGGGCAGGGTGTTGAGCGTGTCGGGGTCGATGAGGACGGCGATCGGCTGGTGGAACGCGCCGACGAGGTTTTTGCCCTGCGGCAGGTCGACGCCCGTTTTGCCGCCGACCGAGGAATCCACCTGTGCCAGCAGCGAGGTCGGGATCTGGATAAAGTCGATGCCGCGCAGGTAGGTCGCCGCGGCAAAGCCCGCCATATCGCCGCAGACGCCGCCGCCGAGGGCGACGATCACATCCCTGCGCGTCATGCGGAAGTCGGCGAGTGTCTTGTACAGCGCCGAGACGGTGCCGAGGTGCTTGCTTTCCTCGCCGGCGGGGAAGATGAAGGTGTTGGTTTGCAGGTCCTGCGCTGCCAGCGCGTTGAGCACGCGCCACTGGTAATGGGGCGCGACGTTGGTGTCGGTGACGACGGTGACCTTTTCCGCTTTGGAAAGGCGGCGGATGACCGCGCCGCAGCTGTCGATGACGCCGCGCTCGATGAAGATGTCATACGGTCTGCCCGTATGGACGTGTACGGTTTTCATATATTCCCTCCCGAATGCAGGCGCCTATTCTCCGAGCGCCTGTTTGACCCTGTGACCCTTTTCCAGCAGTGCGGAGAGGGTCTCTTTGTCGTTTGCTTTGATCGCGTCGAAGAGCGCGGTGAGGTTGTGGTTGAGCTCCTGCAGCTCCTCGATCAGCGGTTCCCGGTTTTCGAGGAACAGCTCGCTCCACAGCTTCGCGTTGATGTTCGCCACGCGCGAGACGTCGCGGTAGCTGCCCGCCGAAAAGCCGTTGTGGTTCGGGCAGCTCGGGCTGAGCACATAGGCGCAGGCGAGCACATGGGGCAGCTGCGAGGTGAAGGCGATCATGCGGTCGTGCTCCTCGGGCGTGGTGATCTTGACGGTGCCGAAGCCGATCTCGCGCGCCAGCTTTGCCAGCGTGCCCACAGCTTCCTGCGGGGCGCCGCAGGGCGTGATGATGAAGCTGGCGCCCATGAACAGATCGGCGTCGCTGACGTCGAAGCCGTTCTTCTCCTTGCCCGCCATCGGGTGGCTGCCGACGAAGATGTAGCCGAATTCCTCCGCGAGAGACTTCATCTGCGGACAGATCGCCCGCTTGATGCCCGCCGCGTCGGTGACGATGGTGCCCTTGCGGATGTACCTGCCGTTTTCGCGCAGAAAGTCGAGGCAAGCCTGCGGGTACATGCAGAGGATGGTGATATCGGCGTCGCCGAGGCTTTCGGGTGTGCCGATAAGGTCGATTGCGCCCGTGTCCAGCGCCTTTTGCGCGGTGGCGAGGGTCCGGTTGATGCCGATGACGGTGTGCTTGGTGTGGGATTTCAGCGCCTTGCAGTAGCTGCCGCCGATGATGCCCAGACCGACGATCGCGATTTTCATGGTGATCCCTTCTTTATCTTACTTGGTTTTCTTCTTTAAGCCGAGCCGTTCGATGACGGTCATGGCGGTTTTCAGCGGGGTGCTCTCGCCCCTGACGACGACGTCCGCCGCCGCGCGGTACTGCGGCAGCCGCTTGCGGTACAGCTCCTCCATCACCTTGTCCCTGTCGGGGCGTTGGAGCAGCGGGCGTTTTTTGTCGTTGCGCAGGCGAAAGCGGATGGTGCGCAGCGGCACGTCGAGCAGCACGACCGTGTCCCTGCCCCGAAATACCTCCACGTTGCGCGCAAAGGTCAGCGCGCCGCCGCCGGAGGCGACGATGAGCCCGCGCCTGTCGGCAAGCTCCCGGCACGCCTCGTGTTCCAGTGCGCGAAAGCCCTCTTCTCCCTTTGAAGCGAAGATCTCCGCGACGGTCATGCCCGCCTTCTGCTCGATATAGCGGTCCATGTCGATGAAATGCCTGCCCGTTTTGCGGGCGATGTTTTTGCCGACGGTGGATTTGCCGCAGCCCATGAAGCCGCAGAGGATGACGTTGTTCATGATGTTTTTCCCGCCAGCGCGTCCGCCGCGTCGCGGCAGAGCTGCCGGATGTCCTGCGGGTCGTAGACCGAGCCGTCCCAGATCTCGTGCGCGGCGACCGCCTGCCAGACGAGCATGGACATGCCGCTTTCCGCCTTGCTGCCGTTTGCGCGGGCGCGCTTGACCAGCGCGGTCTCCAAGGGGTTGTAAATCGCGTCAAAGACCGCGCCGCAGCGGCCGATGGCGCAGTTGTGGATGGGCTGCTCGTCGACATGGGGATACATGCCGACGGGGGTAGCGTTGATCAGCAGGTCGACGGTGCCGATGATCTGCTCCATCAGGCCGAAGCTGACCTGCGCGTCGGGTATCTTGCGCGTGATGTCGAGGCAGAGCAGGCCCGCCCTGCCGACGCTGCGGCGGTGCACCGCGAATTCAAAGGGCTTGCCGCGCTGTGCCAGCTCGAACGCGATGGCGCGCGCCGCGCCGCCGCAGCCGAGGATCATGATCCTGCCCTCAGGCTCGATCTCGGCGGCTTCGAGCGCCTTGGCAAAGCCGATCCCGTCGGTGGTGAAGCCCGTCGATTTTCCGCCGCTGTTTTTGACGGTGTTGACCGAGCCGACCATCTGCGCGCGCTCGTCGAGAGCGTCGAGCAGCGGGATGATCGCCTGCTTGTGGGGGATGGTGATGTTATAGCCGTCAAGCCCGCGCAGCGTGTCGGCATACGCCGCCGCGAGCTGCTCGGGCGGGATGTCCAGCCATGTGTATTCGGCGTCGATGCCCGAGAGTTCAAAGAGTCTTTTGTGGATAAAGGGCGACATCGTATGTCCGATCGGATGTCCGATGACCGCGTAGTGCCGGGTGCTCATAAAAATACCTCCGTAAATGGTAGCCGTAATTGCTAGGCAACTTTCGTCAGAATGGAAATTATTTATGCAAAATCAAGAATTTTCCGAAAATTTTTCATTTACATATTGACAAAGCGGGGATTTATCAATAATATGGAAGAGTAACAAACAAGGTGTTTGTTTTGCAGTGGTTGATCCGTTAACCATTGTAGCACAAAATATGTGCTTTTGTCTACAGGACGGGTACATAATATTTTTTCAGGAGGAATACAAAATGGTATTGGAAAAAGTTAAGGCAATCCTTGCTGAGCAGTTCGACGTGGAAGAGGATAAGATTACCGAGGATACCGATCTTCAGGAAGATCTCGGCGCGGATTCTCTGGATGTCGTTGACCTGCTGATGTCCATCGAGGACGAGTTTGAGGTCGAGGTTCCCGATGAGGAAATTGAAAACATCAAGACCGTCGGTGCGCTGGTTGCTTATATCGAGGCAAATTCTTAATTGAATCATATCAAATGAAAGGCGTTGTGGAGCTTGATCTCTTCACGGCGCTTTTTCGTTTTGTCCGGCGGTACCGACTTGAAATTGCGGTTCGGGTATGCTATACTATGGATAAGATATCAACACGGCAAGGAGCAGACACATGACGACCCTCACCAAGGAAGCAATCAAAAGATCCTTTATGAAGCTGCTGAATCAGAAGCAGGTGAACAAAATAACCGTCAAGGAGATCGTGGAGGACTGCGGCATCAACCGCAACTCGTTCTACTATCATTATGACGATATCCCTTCGCTGATCGAGGAGATCCTCAACGAGCAGGCGGACGTCATGCTGCAAAACAGCGAGGGGGACGATATCTATACGGGTATCCTCACCGCCATGGAGTTCTCCCTGCAAAACAAGACCGCGATGATGCACCTCTATCACTCCGCCAACCGCGAGCTGTTCGAGCGCTATCTCAACCGCCTTGCCAACCGCACCGTGACGGAATTCTTTGATGAGCGCTTTGCCGGTCAGGATATTGTCGACGACGATAAGCAGGCGGTCGTGATGTATTACAAGAGCCTGCTGGTCGGCTTTGTGATCGAGTGGCTGGAGAGCGGCATGAAGTACGATCTGAGCATTCAGGTGCAGCGGCTCTGCGAGCTGTTTGAGGGCACCACCGAGATCGCCCTCAGCCGTTGCAGACGGAAATAGGACAGACGAAATAAGCAGGAAGGGTCGGCGCAGCGCCGACCCTTTTGCTTGTCTTGGTGATCTTTTAGTCCTCGTAGGGGACAAAATCATCTTTGCCTGCGCCGCAGACGGGGCAGCACCAATCGTCGGGGATATCCTCGAACGCGGTGCCCGCAGCGATACCGCTGTCGGGATCGCCCTCTGCGGGGTCATAGATGTAACCGCAGGGCTCGCAGATGTATTTCATGACAACGCTCCTTTCCTGATTTGTGATGATGACGGGCATGTGCCCGCAAAGTGACGGTTATAAGAGGTGTGCTCTCAGCTCCTCGCCGGACTGTGCGCTGAGGTAGGCGGGGGCGATATCAAAGACGGTCTTGGCGCCGCTGACACCCTCGCGGTTCAGTCTCGCGGCGGCGCGCGCGTAGGCGACGAGCACCGAGCCGGTGAATTCGGGGTTGGAGTCGAGCTTGAGGCTGTACTCGACGACATGCTTGACGCCGTCGGAGCTTTCGCCCGAATAGATGACAGAGCCGCCGTGGGGCAGACCGCTGTGGTTCTGCTTCATCTCCTCCATGGTGATGAAGTGCACGGTGGTGTCGTAGTCGGAGAAGTAGTTGGGCATGGTCTTGATCTCGTTCTCGATGCGGGCGAGGTCGGCGCCCTCCTCGGCGACGACGAAGCACTCTCTGGTGTGCTTTTCACGGGTGGTCAGGTCGGGGTTCTTGCCGCTTCTCACCGCGTCGAGCGCCGCGGGCACGGGGACCGTGTACTGACGCGCGTCGAGCACGCCGGCGATCCTTCTCACCGCGTCGGAATGGCCTTGGCTGACGCCCTTGCCCCAGAAGGTGTAGTCCTTGCCGTCGGGCAGGACAGCGTGCGCGTAGACGCGGCTGATCGAGAACATGCCGGGATCCCAGCCGCAGGAGATGATGCCCAGCTTGCCCGCCGCCTTGCTCGCCTTGTCGACGTTGGCAAAGTGCACGGGAACCTTGGCGTGGGTGTCAAAGGAATCGATGACGTTGTACATGGACGCGTACTTGGGCGTCATTTCGGGCAGGTCGGTGGCGCTGCCGCCGCAGAT
>CACZWQ010000034.1:0-34474 GCA_902784855.1 uncultured Ruminococcus sp.
AATAAATCCCACACACGAAGTCTCGGCAAAGTGTGTGGGATTCTTTGATTTTTCCTAAAACGAAAGGAAACGTCCCGCGAGCGTGACGCTCGACCCAGTCCGCGCGTGAAAGGTTTGCGGGAGCGGAAACTGTTCATTCCCGCGTTATGACGCGCCGTTGATGATGGTTTAGCTTACAGTAAACGTAATAATAGGCGCCCCGGGTGCAGCGTCACGCTGCGATTTGCGGCAATCTCTGCCCGATCTGTCAATTAGGCGACACTTTGCGGCATTTGTGTCAATTAGGCGACAGATCGGGGGTGTTTTGCCTCTATGCGGGGGCGGTTTTTTCTGTTATGATAATGTTGTCATCAAGAGAGAACAACATGATGTTCCGAAAAAATCAGGGAGGGATATCCATGAAAAACTACATTTTAACCACACAAAACCTGACGAAAACCTACGGGAAGAAGGATGCGGCAAAGGACATCAGCATCCATGTCCGCGAAGGAGAGATATACGGCTTGATCGGCCGCAACGGCGCGGGCAAAACCACCGTGATGCGCATGATCAGCGGTCTGTCAAAGGCGACGAGCGGCAGCTTCCGGCTGCACGGCGACAATAAATTCGGCGTGGGCGTTCTGATCGAAAGCCCCGGCATCTATCCGAATATGTCGGCGGAAGAGAACCTCCGGCTGAAATGTATCGCGATGGGCTGCAACAGCAAGGCGTATATCGACGACCTTCTGAAAACCGTCGGTCTGGAAAACACGGGGAAGAAGAAAGCGGGTTCCTTCTCGCTCGGCATGCGCCAGCGGCTCGGTATCGCGCTTGCGCTGGTCGGCGACCCGAGGATGATCGTGCTTGACGAGCCGATCAACGGTCTTGACCCGCAGGGTATCGTGGAGGTCAGGCAAACGCTTGAGAGGCTCAGAGATGAAAAGGGGATCACGATCATGATTTCCAGCCACATTCTCGACGAGCTTGGGAAGCTTGCGACCGCCTTCGGCATCATCCACGAGGGCAGGCTGATCGACGAATTCACGACGGATGAGCTCAACGACCGCTGCGGTCAGTATGTCAAGATTCAAACCGACAACAACAGCGCGGCGCTCGCCCTCATCAGGCAGAGGGGCTATGACGCGTCGATCGACAGCGACGGATTCATCCGCATTGAAAACGCGACGGATGACACGATCGCGATCAACAAGGCGCTGGTCAACGCCGATATCGGCGTCAGGGAACTGACGATCAAAAATATCTCGCTGGAGGATTACTACCTCAGCGTAACGGGAGGTACTCATAATGGCTAACCTGATCAAAATGGATATGCGGCGCATGTTCCGCTCACCGATGTTTCTTATCACAGTTTCCGTCGTCGCGTTGTTCAATATTCTGTCAACCGTTGGGGCGGTATTCTTAGTCAATTCGTTCGCCGCAGGTCAAGTGATCCCGCCGACGGTGCTCTCCGATGTGGTTGCCAATCCTTTTGTGATGTCGCTGCTCAGCATTCTGATGTTCGCCTCGCTGATCAGCTTTTCCTACGCGGATATCGCCGGCGGCTACATCAAAAACCTCGCGGGACAGCTCCCGCACAAAAGCAGTCTGATTTATTCGAAGTTCGCGGTCATCGGCGTCCACAACCTGATTTTCCTCATCGTCGGTTCCGCTTCCAGTGTTTTGGCTAATCTGGCGCTGTCCGCGACCGGTATGCTCCGGCTGACAGACGACGGAAAGCTCGGAGCAGCGATCGTGACGCTCCTTCTCAAGTGGCTGCTCAGCATGGCGATCACCGCGATCCTGATGTTTGTCACCAACGGCGTCAAAAACAAAGTCCTCGCCACCGTCACCGGTGTGATCATCGGCACCGGCGCCCTGAGCCTGGCGTATATGGGACTCAATACCGCGATCGAGAACATTTTCCATACGCAGGGCTTTGATCTGAATCTGTATATGCCCGATGCGCTGCTGAAAAGCGTCAACGTCGGCGCGAACATCGCCGTCGTCAATGCGATCATCGTATCGCTGGTCTGTATCGTCCTTTTCATGGCATTGACCGTCAAGGTATTCAAGAGCCGTGACATCAAATAACAGGGCGCACGCAGGAGAAACACAGCACCGCCAATTTTCGGTATCCTGTCAAAAGCGACCTCACCCATGCTTTCATCGGTGAGGTCGCTTTCATTTTTTATGATACTGTTTATGCAGGCTGATTTTTCGGCATCGTATCAAACTCCGCCAGAACCATTTGCAGCCATGTCGCGTCGTCGATATCGACCACGCCGTCGCCGTTGGTGTCTGCCACGGCAAGCCCCTGCTCGGAGAGCGGCTCCACCTCGGCGAGATGGCGCTGGATGGCGGTCACGTCGCGGATATCCACCCTGCCGTCAAGATTCGCGTCGCCGATGTGATATAGCCTTGGGATCGGCTCGGGCTTTGTGTCGGTGTAAACCGTGCCGTTGAATGTCACCTTCGCGGTAAGGGTGCACACGCCGCCTTCCTCATAGGTGGCGGGCTTGGTGATCTCGGAGCTCACCTCGGCGTTGACGGTCTGTGTATCGTCGCCCTTCGTGCAGGTAAAGGCGGCGGTGACGGTGCCGTCGGCGTTCCACGTCCATTGGGGCTGACCGTAGTGATGTCCCGTCGCGGCGATAGTCTCCGTCTTTTTGTCCGTGTAGGCGATATCGCTTATCAGGAGCACCGAAGCGGTGTAGGTGCGAACACCGTCTGCGGTGCAGGTCGGTTGCGCGGTGATCTCGGAGGTGATGACCGCGTCAAGCTCACACGGTTCGATATCGCAGTGCTCGCACGCGATCGTCAGCGTCGCCGAATCCAAGCCGTTCCAGCTCCATGTCATGGTGTCGTGCGCGTCCGTGCCGATGAATCGGCTGTTATTGTTCATGCTTCGGACGGCAGCGCGGAGCGTTTCGGCGGCATGCGGCGCGTAGAAGGTCACGTGATCGATATTTTGGAAAGCGGTCGCGTTGATATCGGTGATATCCTCCGCTCGGCTGATGACCGCTTCAAGGCTTTGGCAGCCGGAAAAGGCGTACATGCCGATCGCCGTCACCGACGCGCCGAGGTCGATCTCGGTCAGGCCGACGCAGTCCCGGAACAGATAGTTGTCGATCCTTGAAACGCTGTCGGGGATCGTGATGCTTTCAAGCTGTGAGCCGTAGAACGCGGAGCTTTCGATCGCTGTCACCGAATCGGGGATCTCGATGCTTTTCAGCGAGGAATGGTGGAATGCGCCATCGCCGATTGAGGTCACGCTGTCGGGAATCGCAACGGTTTCAAAGCCGTTGCAGCCGTCAAACAGATGTGCGGGGATCCGCTCCAAGCCCTTCTCCAGCGTGATATCGCGCAGGCTTTGGCAGCCGCTGAACGCATATTCCGCGGAGGTCAGCGTTTTCGGGATGGCGATCGACTCGATCGCGGTGCAGCTTGCGAATGCGTTGCTCCCAAGCGTTTCAAGCGCGTGCGGCAGGCTGACGTCATGAAGGGCGGAACATTGGTTGAACGCGTTTCTTCCGATGCTCGTCACGGTTTCGGGGATCTCGCTTTTCGTCAGTCCCGTGCAGCAGAAAAACAGATTATCGGGGATCGCGGTGATCCCGCTAGCAAAGGTGATTTGATCGAGCTTGGGGCAGTCCTTGAACGGAGAGGACGCGCTGCCGCCCTCCTCGCAGAGCGCCTTGGGGATATTGACCGAAGCAAGCTCGCCGCAGTTGCCGAAGGCGGAGGATCCCAGACGGCTGACCGTATCGGGAAGCGCAAGCTCAGTCAGCGCGTCGCAGTGGCAGAACGCGAAATCGTTGATCGCGGTCATATTTCCTTTGAAGGTCACGCTTTCCAGCGCGGTGCAGTATTCGAACGCGTATGTGCCTATCGTTTCAACGCTGTCGGGGAGGTCAATGGCTTTCAGCGAGGCGCAGCGGTAGAACGCGTTTGATTCGATCGTTGTCACGGTGTCGGGGATCACGACCTCCTCGATGCCGCTGTAGCTGACAAAGTTTCCGGGGATGCGCGTCGAGCCGTCCTCGAAGATAACCTTCTTTAAGTTCTTACAGTCGGTGAAGATGGGGGAGCCGCCGTTCGTGTGATCGGCGAGGTTCTTCGGGATCGTCACCGTCTCCAGCGAATTGCAGCCTTGAAACGCGTAGCCCTCGATTTTTTCGAGAGAATCGGGAAGGGTGATTTCACTGAGCGCCCCGCAGCCGGAGAACGCGCTGCTTTTGATCAGCGTGACGCCTGCGCCGAGGTCGGCTTCTTCGAGAGAGGTGCATCCGGAAAAGGCGTTGCTTTCGATCGTCGTCACGCCGTCGGGTATCGCAACGGATTTGAGCGAGGTGCAGCTGCGAAACGCCTGTGCGCCGATCTCCGTCACCGAATCGGGAAGGGTGATCTCACAAAGCGTGCCGCACTCATTAAAAGCTTCTTTGCCGATTGTTGTCACGGTGTTCGGAAGCTCGATGCTTTCGATTCCGTTGCACCGCGAGAAAAGGTGCGCGGGGATCGCGGTCGTGCCCGTTTCAAAGGAAACCTGCTTCAGCGCGGCGCACTTTGCAAAGGGACCGTTGATCGAATTGCCCGCGTCTGTCAGCGATTTGGGTATCGTGACGCTCTCGAGCGCGGTGCATTGATAAAACGCCGAATCGCCGAGCGACGTCAGAGAGCCCGAGAGGGTTAGATCGGCAAGGCTTGCGCAGTTTGAAAACGCGCTCGAGCCGACGCTCAATACGGAATCGGGCATGTGAATTGCCGTAAGCGCGTCGCAGCGATAAAAGGCGCGGCTGCCGATCGCGGTCACGGTGGCGGGTATCTCGATCTCCTCGAGCCCGGTGCAGCTGTCGAGCAGATTGTCAATGATCTTCGTCGTGCCCTGCTCAAAGGTGACCGTTTTCAGGCTCGAACATCCGTCGAAGATCGCGTTTCCGGCTTTTGTCAGCGACGTCGGGATCTCAACGGATGAGAGCGCGGTGCAGTTCCTGAACGCGTAGCTCTTGATTTCCGCAACGCCTGAGAGATCGATGCCCGGCAGTGAGGAGCAGCCTTCAAACGCGTACTCGCTGACGGCGGTGACCGAGTCGGGCAGATCGACGGTCTCGAGCGCGGTGCAGTTTTTAAAGGTGTAGCTCTCGATCGTCGTCAGCTGATTGGGGAGGGTGATCTCTTTCAGCGCAGAGCAGTTACAGAACGCGTTATCTCCGATGCGCAGCACGGAATCGGGGAGCGAGACAGATGTCATATTGGTGCAGCCTCTGAAAGCGGACGCGCCGACGGACGTCACCGTGTCGGGGATATCAAGTGTCATTATCCCCGTGCAGCCCTCGAAGAAGTAATCGGGGATCGTCGAAAAGCCTTCCTCAAAACGGATCGTCGTCAGATTTGCGCAGCCGTTGAACGGTCCGCGGAACGTCATCCATGCGCCAAAGTTGGCATAGCTTTTGGTGATCGTCGCGGGCAGGGTGATCTCGCTCAGCGCGGTGCAGTTGTAAAACGAGGCTCTCGCCAGATCCTCGAGATGGGAAGGCAGCGTGACGCTCTCGAGATTTGCGTTGTCGGCAAAGGCGTAATCCGCGATAAACGTGACCGTGTCGGGAAACGTCACCGAGGTCAGAAACGCTTTATTCCGGAATACTTCACGGCGGATACCCGTTACCGTGTAGCCGTCGAGCGTGCCCGGGAGCGTCAGCTCGCTGTCGCTGCCGCTGTAGCCGGTGATCTCAGCCGTATAGCCGTCGTCATCGTTGCCGACGAGAGCATAGCTGTAATCTCCGCTGACCGCGATCGTTTCCGCCGATACCGATACAGGCGCCAGCGCAAACGCACTCAGGGTCAGTATCAGCACCAGCAAAACAGCTGTTGATTTTTTTAACATGGTTCAGTCCTCCTTTTATGGATAGGCAAACCCGCGTGACAGCGCGGGCACTAACAGTATCCTGTCAGCTGTCTGCTTCTATTATAAAGAATAATTTTCAAATTGGCAATAGTAAGAGGACATATCAACAGGAAAAATGGCAGCTGCTTGCACTTTTTCTGTTTGTTAGTGACAAATAAGAAAAAATATTGTATAATGATGGTATCAAGTGACGGCACAGCCGGAAACCGGATAAACAAGTTAAAGGATCGGAAGTAATCATGAGAAAAAGCTATCTTTATGCGTCCATCACGGTTTTGATCTGGGCGACACTGGCAACGGTCGTGAAGATCATCCTTTATGATATCCCGAATTTTGAAGCGCTCACCATCAGCAGTGTGTTCGCTTTCGTGTTTTTGTTGATCATGAATATCATAAACGGGTCCGTCAAGGAATTAAAGCACTATCGTCTAAAGGATTATCTGATGATGTCGGGCTTGGGATTTTTAGGTCTGTTTCTGTATTCCGCATTGTATTATTACGGGATATCGGCGCTCAGCTCACAGGAAGCGTGTATTTTGAATTATTTATGGCCGCTGATGATCGTTGTGTTTGCCTGCATTCTGTTGAAGGAAAAGCTTACTGCGAGAAAGCTGATCGCGATGGGGATGTCCTTCGCCGGTATTGTGGTGCTGACGGTCGGAACGGGAGGCGCTGCCTCCTCCGGCAACAGGCTTTGGGGAATCGTTGCCTGCGTGACGGCGGCGGTATGCTATGGGCTGTTTTCGGTATTGAACAAAAAGCACAGCCTGAATCAGAATATCACCATGATGTGGATCTGGCTGACGGTATCGGTCTGTTCTCTGGTTTCCGGACTGATTTTTGAAAAATGGCAGCCGATCGTCGGCGTTCAATGGTTGGGGTTAGGTTGGCTTGGCGTCGTTGTCAATGCGGTCGCGTATCTGCTTTGGGCGATCGCGTTGAAGAATGCGGAGGATTCTGCCAAGGTCGCGAATCTCGCCTACTTAGTTCCTTTTTTATCGATCGTTTTGTCATCGGTCGTCTTGAAGGAGCAGATCACGGTCAACATGGTGATCGCGGTCGTTCTCATCGTCGGGGGCATACTCCTCCAAAGTATCCGCTTTCGACGGTCAAAACAATAATATAAAGCACAGCCCGCCGATTTCGGCGGGCTGACTGATATGCTGTTTACAGCTCGATATAATACGGGCAGATATTCTCATAATGCCCGTCCTTCATTCGAAAACCCTTTGGGATCGTTCCTAATTGAATAAAGCCGATCCGCTCATACAGGTGCCTTGCGTGAAGATTGGATTCCACCACCGCATTGAATTGCAGCACCTTGAAGCCGAGCGCTTTCGCAGCCTTCATACAGTCCAAAACCAGCTTTTCACCGATATGCAACCCTCTGCTGCGGGAAGCCACGGCGTAGCTCGCGTTGCAGATATGTCCGCATCTGCCGATGTTGTTCGGGTGAAGGATGTATAAGCCGTAAACCCTTCCGTCCTCACAGGCAACGCCGCAGCAGCTTTGAGAAGCAAAAAACGCAGCGCCTGTTTCGGCGTTCAGCAGCTCTTCCTGCGGAAAGGCGATCCCTTCCTCCACGACCTCGTTCCAAATGGCGATCATCTGTTCCAGATCTTCCGACCGATATGCTCTTATCTCCATGCTCCGTCCTCCTTTTCCTCAATTATACATGAAAAGCGCGCCCTTGTAAAGCGAATTCAACGGCGGGGTCAAGCGCAGCGTGACGCTGCACCCACTCACGGCAGTGTGACGTTGCACCCACTCACGGCAGCGTGACGCTGCACCCACTCACGCCTTTGGAACAGTTGAATGATCGGGAAAACGTCATCAACGGCGTGGTCAAGCAAATTCCTGTTATTTAAAAAAAGGTAGATTTTTTTGGGAATCTGTGTTATCATGGTATCAAAAAAGAAGTGAGTCCGGGTTGACCGGAAAGGAGCAAAAGAAATGAAAAAGAACCTTTGGGTACTGATTGCGGTCATGCTGGTTGGCTTGCTGACCACAGCGTGTCAAGGCAATCCCGCCGGAAAAGGCACCTCCGCCGAAACGGCTGAAACGACGGAATTGACGGAAGTGACGGAGACGACGGAAAAGCTGCCCGCAACGGATTATGAACTCTTATATTCGGATGATGCTTTCCAAGTGATCCGTTCGAAGCAGACATTAGACGAGTTAAAACGATCGGTCTTGTATCAACAGCCGGATGATTTAACCGTCGTCAAGGAGAGCGATTCCGAATTTCTGGTGCGCTGGGGGCAGGGAGCGGATACGTTGTACAGCAAGGAAGTGTTCGGAGAAGACGGCAAGCTGTTGGATGATGTGTTTGTTGTGGTTGTCGAACAGAAAAAGGTGAATGATCACGGCGGCGAATTCACCGCTTTTTATCCCTACCATATGACAGCTCACCATTGGACGCTGTCCGAAGCGGAAAGCGGGTATACATTTGTATCTTCCGATCACGATCCCTTTGCAAAAGCCGTAGAGCTGAAGCCGGGCGCGTCTGTCTTTACCGATCTCGCGCAATACTATCGGGATCACGGCTGCGAGGTGCGGGAGGAAGGCGATGATCAAAACGGCGGCACTATCTTGGTGACCATGGGCTCCGACAGCGCCAAGCGATTCCAAATCCTTGTCGCCGCAGACGGCAGCGACAGCTTCACCATGCGCTGCAGCTTGCCCGAAGCTTCCGATTCGCAGCAAGTATCACCGTAACGAGGAGAGAGAAAATGATCCATAAACTGTTTTCACATTAAACCACAGCGGATTTAAAAATACAATTCAGCACCCTGCACAAATTTAGGCGCGCGCTGTTGGCTGACTTCTGCCGGTACATGGAGATCGGCAATCATTACTGGGAGTACGAGGACAACTGCGTCCTGAACGACGGGATCGACATCGACATTCTTTACCGCGATCTCGATGAATTCTGCGACGGCGTCGCGCGGGTCGCGGAGAGATTTGAAGCGGGCAACGGCTACACGACCTGCATGTGGCACAATCTTTTGACCTGTAAGATCGTTTGCGACAAGCACGGAAGGCTTCAAGGCGCGAAGGACCGCTTTTCGATCCCGTATCCCGAAGAGCTGAGGAAAAACATCATCGAGCGAAACACCGCCCTGTTATACCGCGCCATGCCTGCCTACTCCCTGCAACTGAAAAAAGCAAGCGGCAGGAACGACCGGGTCAGCGTGATTCATCGGACAGCTGCCTTTTTGGAATCGTACTTCGATGTGATCTTTGCGTTGAACAGGCAAACGCATCCGGGGGAAAAGCGGCTCGTTGCGCTTTGCAAAAAGAATTGCGCCGTGCTTCCCGAACGCTTTGAAGAAAACCTCGACCGGCTGTTTGACGATCTGACGTCAGGCGGCGATAAGCTGAACGAAAATTTGGACGCCGTTATCTCGGCGCTGCGAGAAACGCTGGCGCGGGAGGGATTTTAGCCCGTAGGCAAACAGTTTCTGTGAAAAAATAAGCACCTTCGAATTAGCTTCGAGGGTGCATTTTTTCAATTTGGGTGCAGCGTCACGCTGCCGTGATTGGGTGCAGCGTCACGCTGCCTCGCCGCTTTATTCTTCCAAAAACTCAACGGGCGTTTCCACGTCCTTGAGCCTGCGCTGGATCTGGCGCGTCCGCACACCCACCAGCGTATCCAGCTCCTTATTTGCCTGATCGAGGCGCTTTTGGGTGTTCTCGAGCACCTTGGCAAAGGAGTCGAATTCCTTTTTCACGCTGCCGAGCACCTGCCAGACCTCTGCGCTGCGCTTTTGCACGGCGAGGGTCCTAAAGCCCATCTGGATCGAATTGAGCAGCGCCGCCATGGTGCTGGGTCCCGCGATATTGACCTTGTAGTCGCGCTGGAGCACCTCGACCATGCCGCGGTTGACGACCTCGCTGTACAGCCCCTCAAAGGGCAGGAACATGATCGCAAACTCGGTGGTGTTGGGCGGGTCGATGTATTTGGAGCTGATGTCGCGCGCCTCGTTCTTGATCGTCGCGATCAGCGTTTTGGCGCACGCGTCGATCTGTGCCTTGTCGCCGTTTTCGATCGCCTCGCGCAGGGCGGCATAGGTGTCGCCCGGGAACTTGGAGTCGATCGGCAGCCAGATAAAGCCGTCGTCCTTGGCGGGCAGCTTGACCGCGAATTCCACGACATTCTTGGAGCCCTTCTTGGTCGCGACATTTTCGGCGTACTGCTCGGGAGAGAGGATCTCGCTGAGAATGCTGCCGAGCTGGATCTCGCCGAGGATGCCGCGCGTCTTGACGTTGGAGAGCACCTTTTTCAGGTCGCCGACGCCCGCAGCGAGGTTCTGCATCTCGCCCAAGCCCTTATAGACCTGCTCCAGACGCTGGCTGACGAGCGAAAAGCTCTTGTTCATCTTGTCCTCGAGCGACTTTTCCAAGCGCTCGTCAACGGTTTTGCGCATTTCGTCGAGCTGACGGTTATTGTCCTGCTGCATGGCGTCCAGCCGCTTGTCCAGCGATTCGCGCAGCAGGTTCATCTTCTCGTCGTTCTGCTTGGTGAACGCGTCCATCCTGTCCTCTAGACTGCGCATCCGCTCATACTGGCTGCGCGAAAAGTCACGCTGGTTCTCCGACAGCAGGTCGCCCATGTTCTTGACCGCGCTCTGCGTCTGCGCGCCCAGCTCCTGCCGCAGCTCGCTCTGTCCCGCGGCGATCTCGCGCCGCACGGAATCGGTGATCTCCTGTGTGACGTCGGGGCTGTTATTCCTTTTTAATATCAAATACAGCGTCATCAATGCGATCAACAGGGTGACGGCAGCGATGACTACAAGCACGATTTCCATGTTCATCTCCATCATTCGTCTTCCTCGTGCTGCCGGATACGGTAGCAGAGGGTCATCAGGGTATCGCTGAGATGGACGTTTTCGACGACCGTGTCGCTGTACTTGGACGTGATGTCGTAGTGGCTGAAATTCCAGAAACAGCGGATCCCCAGCTGATAGAGCCGCTCGAGCATGTTTTCCGCGTTTTGCTTGGGGATGCAGAGAAACGCCGCGTCCACATGGTTCTCCCGGCAAAAGCTCTCCAGCTCCGCCTCGTCGCGCACGGTGATCGAGCCGAGCGATTCTCCTACCTTGCTCCTGTCTGTTTCAAAGCCGCCGATCAGCGAGAAGCCCAGCTTGTGAAAATCAAGGTGCTTCGCGATGGCGGTGCCGAAATTGCCCACGCCGACGAGGATCGCCTTGTAGTTATTGTTCAGCCCGAGGATGTTCTGGATCTCTCTGCGCAGCTGGCTGACGCTGTAGCCGTAGCCCTGCTGTCCGAAGCCGCCGAAGCAGTTGAAATCCTGACGCACCTGAGAGGCGGTCACATTCATGATCTGCGCCAGCTTGGTGGAGGAGATCCGCTCCACCTTCTGCTCGTCGAGCTCCGATAAAAAGCGGTAATATCTCGGCAGACGCCTGATAACCGACATGGAAATGCTGTCATTCTTAGACATTACCACACCTCTTTTCCGTTGGATGTTAAAAATGAGAGTTGAGAGCAGCTTGTACTCTCAACTCTTTATGTCGATCAAAAATCAGGCGAGAACCAATCTTTCGTCGATCGCCCGCAGGAACGCCTCGGTGTTGACCTTCTGCTTGTTCGGGAGGGTCGAGATCAGATAGAGATCGCCGGTCATGATGCCGTCCTCGATGGTCTGAATGGTCGCCTGCTCCAGCTTGTCGGCAAATGCCATCAGCTCGGGCAGCTTATCCAGCTCGCCGCGCTTGCGCAGTGCGCCCGTCCAGGCAAAGATGGTCGCGACAGAGTTGGTCGAGGTCTCCTCGCCCTTGAGGTGCTTGTAGTAGTGGCGCTGTACGGTGCCGTGCGCTGCCTCGTACTCATAGATGCCGTCGGGAGAGACGAGCACGCTCGTCATCATCGCCAGAGAGCCGAAGGCAGTGGCGATCATGTCGCTCATGACGTCGCCGTCGTAGTTCTTGCACGCCCACATATAGCCGCCCTCGCTGCGGATGACGCGCGCGACCGCGTCGTCGATCAGGGTGTAGAAGAAGGTGATGCCCGCATCCTCGAATTTGTCCTTGTACTCGTTTTCAAAGATCTCGTTGAAGACATCCTTGAAGCGGTGGTCGTAGATCTTGCTGATGGTGTCCTTGGTGGCAAACCACACGTCGAGCTTCTGGTCGAGCGCGTAGTTGAAGCAGCTTCTCGCGAAGGAGGAAATGCTCTTGTCGAGGTTGTGCATGCCCTGGATGACGCCGTCGGTGGTGAAGTCGAAGATGGTGCTGCGCTCCTCGGTGCCGTCGGGCTTGGTGACGCAGAGCTCCGCCTTGCTGCCGGCCTCCACGCGCATCTCGGTGTTCTTGTAAACGTCGCCGTAGGCGTGACGCGCGATGCAGATGGGCTTTTTCCATGTGGGGATGTAGGGGGTGATGCCCTTGACAAGGATCGGGCTGCGGAACACGGTGCCGTCAAGGATGGCGCGGATGGTGCCGTTGGGCGATTTCCACATGCTCTTGAGGTTATATTCGGTCATGCGCGCCGCGTTGGGGGTGATGGTCGCGCACTTGACCGCCACGCCGTATTTCTTGGTGGCGTTGGCGCTGTCGATGGTCACCTGATCGTCGGTGTCGTTGCGCATTTTGAGTCCGAGGTCATAATACTCGGTCTTGAGATCCACATAGGGGGTGATGAGGATATCCTTGATCTGCTGCCAGATCACGCGGGTCATCTCGTCGCCGTCCATCTCGACCAGCGGCGTTTTCATCTGAATCTTGTCCATTAGCTGTTCTCCTTTGTATAGTCAAGCAGTCCGCCGGCGATGATGATCGCTCTGGTTCTGTCGGACAGCTCACATTCGGCTTTGAAGCTCTCGCCGGTCGTCTGATTGACGACGGTGATGTCCTGTGCGGCGGCGATCTCTTCCTTGACGCGGGGGAGAGAAAGCATGTCGCCGAGCTTGATCTTATCATAATCCGCCGCGTCCTTGAAGGTGAGGGGGAGGATGCCGGCGTTGATCAGGTTGCTCTTGTGGATGCGCGCGAAGCTCTTGACGAGCACCGCCTTCACGCCGAGATAGAGGGGCGCGAGCGCGGCATGCTCACGGGAAGAGCCCTGGCCGTAGTTTTCGCCGCCGACGATGATGCTCTTGCCGAGCGCCTTGGCTCTTTGCGGGAACTCTTTGTCGCAGACGGTGAAGCAGTGCTCCGAGATTTTCGGGATATTGGAACGCAGGGGCAGGATCTTGGCGCCCGCGGGCATGATGTGGTCGGTGGTGATGTTGTCGCCGACCTTCAGCGAGCAGGAAGCCTCGATGCTGTCGGTCAGCGGGCTGGTCGCGGGATATTCCTTGATGTTGGGACCGCGCAGGATCTCCACGCTGTCCATCTCCTCGACGGGAGCGGGGTCGATGACCATGTTGTCGTTGATCAGGAATTTCTCGGGCTGGGGGATATCCACCGCGTCGCCCAAGGTCCGCGGGTCGGTAAAGACGCCCGCCAGAGCGGAGACCGCCGCCGTCTCGGGAGAAACGAGATAGATCTGACCGTCGGCTGTGCCGCTTCTGCCTTCAAAGTTGCGGTTGAAGGTGCGCAGCGAGACGCCGCCGCTGTTGGGCGACTGTCCCATGCCGATGCAGGGGCCGCAGGCGCTCTCGAGGATGCGCGCGCCCGCCGCGATCATATCGCCCAGCGCGCCGTTGAGCGCGAGCATATTGAATACCTGCTTGCTGCCCGGTGCGATCGCGAGAGAAACATTATCGGCGACCTTTTTGCCCTTGAGGATGTGCGCGACGCGCATCATATCCAGATAGCTGGAGTTGGTGCAGGAGCCGATGCAGACCTGATCGACGGTCTTGCCCGAGAGCTCCTTGATGGTTTTGATGTTGTCGGGGGAATGGGGGCACGCTGCCAGCGGTTCAAGTGATGAGAGGTCGATCTCGATGACCTCGTCGTAAACCGCGTCCGCGTCGGCGCTCAGCTCCACATAATCCTCTTCTCTGTCCTGCGCTTTCAGGAAGGCGCGGGTGGTCTCGTCGGAGGGGAAGATGGAGGTGGTGGCGCCCAGCTCGGCGCCCATGTTGGTGATGGTGGCTCTTTCGGGCACGGTCAGGGTCGCGACGCCCTCGCCGCCGTATTCGACGATCTTGCCGACGCCGCCCTTGACGCTCATCACGCGCAGCACCGCGAGGATGATGTCCTTTGCGGAGACCCAAGGAGAAAGCTTGCCGGTCAGGTTGACGCGCACCATCTTCGGCATGGTGATGTAATAGGCGCCGCCGCCCATCGCGACCGCGACGTCCAAGCCGCCCGCGCCGATGGCGAGCATGCCGATGCCGCCGCCCGTGGGGGTGTGGCTGTCGGAGCCGATGAGGGTCTTGCCGGGCTTGCCGAAGCGCTCGAGATGCACCTGATGGCAGATGCCGTTGCCCGGGCGGGAGAAGTAGATGCCGTGCTTTTTGCACACCGACTGAATAAAGCGGTGATCGTCGGCGTTTTCAAAGCCGGTTTGTAAGGTGTTGTGGTCGATATAAGCGACGCTCTTCTCCGTTTTGACACGGGGAATGCCCATCGCCTCGTATTCGATATACGCCATGGTGCCTGTCGCGTCCTGCGTCAGCGTCTGGTCGATTTTCAGACCGATGTCGTTGCCGACGATCATTTCGCCCGACACAAGGTGTTCTTTGATGATTTTCTGTGCAATTGTGAATCCCATATTGTATCCTCCAATTCCAAAATTTATGGTTCCGGCGAGATCCGAGATGACGCCATTATGTTAATTATATAACAATCTGTTGGTGTTGTAAAGTTAAAAAAACGTAATCTGCCACTAAATATGGAAAAGTTCCTTTTATAATTCTGTAATAGAATTAAGATAACGCAGGATATTGTTATATCAGGCAATATCTGCATACAGGGTTGGACATTTTTCGCAAAAACTTTCCCTCGCCGCAGTAAAAGGTGATGGATTTTACAATTGCAAACCGCGTATCATAGTGCTATAATGAATAGGTATAAAAAGAGGTATTATCAAACAGAATCGGAGAATGCTTTATGGACGTCAGAGAAAACCTGAGAAATATCGCCATCATCGCGCATGTCGACCACGGAAAGACCACCCTCGTCGACCAGCTGCTCAGACAGAGCGGCGTGTTCCGCGAGAACGAAGCGGTGGAGGAGCGCGTCATGGACTCCAACGACTTGGAGCGCGAGCGCGGCATCACCATCCTTTCCAAGCCCACGGCGGTGATGTATCACGACATCAAGATCAACATCGTAGACACCCCCGGTCACGCCGATTTCGGCGGCGAGGTGGAGCGCATCTTGCAGATGGTCGACGGCGTGGTGCTGTTGGTCGACGCGTTTGAGGGCTGCATGCCCCAGACCCGTTTCGTGCTGAAGAAGGCGCTCGCACTCGGCAAGAAGCCGCTGGTGGTGCTCAATAAGATCGACCGCCCCGGCGCGCGCCCCGAGGAGGTCGTCGACGAGGTGCTCGACCTCTTTATCGAGCTGGGCGCTGACGACGAGCAGCTCGAATTCCCCGTAATCTACGCTTCGGCGCGCGACGGCTATGCGAGCACCGACTATCACGAGACGGGAAGCGATATGCAGCCGCTCTTTGAAGCGATCGTCAACGAGATCCCCGCGCCGACGGGCGAGCTCGACGGCGGCTTGCAGATCTTGATCTCCAACATCGACGCGGACAACTTTGTCGGCAGGATCGGCGTCGGCAGGGTCGAGCGCGGCAGGGTCAAGAACGGTCAGTCCGTCACCCTCTGTCACACCGACGGCACCACCAAGGTGGTCAGGATCGGCAAGCTCTACCAATTTGAGGGGCTCAAGCGCACCGAATGCGACGAAGCCGCCCTCGGCGATATCGTCTGCATCAGCGGCGTGCAGGAGCTCAACATCGGCGAAACGCTCTGCGCCAACGACTGTGTGGAGCCGCTTCCCTTTGTCAAGATCGACGAGCCGACCGTCACCATGAACTTCATGGTCAACAATTCACCGTTCGCGGGACGAGAGGGCAAATATGTCACCTCGCGCAACATCCGCGACCGCCTTTTCAAGGAAACCGAGACCAACATCGCCCTGCGCGTCGAGGAGACCGACAGCGCCGACACCTTCAAGGTATCGGGCAGAGGCGAGCTGCACCTTTCCATCCTGATCGAGACCATGCGCCGCCAGAACTTTGAGTTTCAGGTCTCCCGCCCCGAGGTCATCACCAAGACCGTCGGCGGCAAGCTCTGCGAGCCGATGGAATATCTGATCATCGAGGTGCCCGACGCCTATGTGGGCGCGGTCATGGAAAAGCTCGGCTCCCGCAAGGCGGAGCTGATCAATATGGGCACCCGCGACGGCGGCGTGACGCATATCGAATTCCGCATTCCGTCCAGAGGCTTGATGGGCTACCGACCCGAATTTCTCACCGACACCAACGGCAACGGCATCATGAACCATGTGTTCGACGGCTATGAGCCGTTCAAGGGCGAGATCGTCACCCGCCATCAGGGCTCGCTGATCGCCTTTGAAACGGGCGATTCCGTCACCTACGGACTGTACGCGGCGCAGGAGCGCGGCAGGCTCTTCATCGGCGCGGGCGTGCCCGTGTACGAGGGCATGATCGTCGGCGCCAGCCCCAAGGCGGAGGATATCACCGTCAACGTCTGCAAAAAGAAGCATATCACCAACACCCGCGCTTCCGGCTCGGACGACGCGCTCAAGCTCACACCCCCGACGGTCATGTCGCTGGAGCAGTGCCTGGAGTTCATCGCCGACGACGAGCTGGTGGAGGTGACTCCCGAAAACATCCGCATGCGCAAGCGCATCCTCTCAAAGGAGCTGCGCATGAAACAACAGTTCAGGAAAAAGCAGTGATGTGCTCGCACCGCGAACCTTCGAAACGCTTTCCGTTTATTATTATATGAAATATATTATTTTGGATCTCGAGTGGAACACCGGCTACAGCAAATCCGCTCACCGCTTTGTCAATGAAATCATCGAATTCGGCGCCGTGAAGGTCGACGACAGCTTTCAGGTCGTCGATGAATTCTCACGGCTGATCGCGCCGCGCGTCAAAAAGCGCCTGAGCGGGCGCGTCAAGGAGCTGACCCACCTCACCAACGAGGACGTCGCCGACGGCGCGGATTTTCTCTCGGTCAGCCGCGCGTTCACCGAATTTGTGGGGGACGGCGCGGTGATGACATGGGGCACCACCGATATCCACACCCTGATGGAGAACTATCTTCTCTATACGAACGACAATCACATCCCGTTTTTGCACCGCTACTGCGATTTGCAGGAATACTGCGAAAAGGCGATCGACCGATACGACGAGGGCAACCAGATCGGCTTGGGGCGCTTTGCCGAGATCATCGGCGTCGAATTCTCCGAGGAGGAGCAGCACCGCGCAACGGCGGACGCTTATCTCAGCCTGAAATGTCTGCGCCATGTCTTAGGGGGTTATCCGCTGGAAAGCTGTCTTTTGCAGGCGGACTGCGAGGCGTTCTATGACCGCATTCAATTCAAGAACTATTTTATCACCGATCTCTCGTCGCCCGACGTTGACCGTGCCCAGCTGAAATTCCGCTGCGAGTCCTGCGGCAAGCAGGCGCGCCGCATGAAGAAGTGGCGGCTGCGCAACAAGAGCTTCAACGCGGATTTCTATTGTCAGGCATGCGACCGCCGCTTTTCGGCACGCGTGTCCTTCAAAAAGCGCTACGACGGGGTCAAGGTCACAAGAAAAATCATCAGCTGACGAGATTAAAGCGGCTCTGCGCAGGAGACCGCTTTTTCTTTTTCAAATATTTCGCCGCTTGTTCATCAGAATATTTCGGAATAATCATATTTTTTCATCTTGATTTCATACAGTTTTCACTTTTGGGGATTATAGTGATACCATCATCAATCAAGCACTGAATCAAGCGCTTACAAGGAGGATTTATCATGTCAGACAACAACTTTACTCCCAATGAGTTTGAACAAACCAAGAATATCGGCAACGGCTCTTCCGATGAATACATGCCGTCCGCTGAGCCCGAGGCAGAAAGCTCCTATGAGTGGAACGCCGAGAGCGAGCGCGACAGCAGCGAGTATCATTATTCCTATATCAACGGCAACAACCGCTCCGCTTCCCACAACCCCAACAACTACGACGACGCCTACTCGACGGTGAAAAAGAAAGCGGATCCCTATGCCGAAACCGCCGAGTACCGCGCAAAGAGCGATCCCTACGGCTCTTTTGCTTCGCAGCACGACAGCACCCGCGTCTACAACTACGGCGCCGAGCAGCAAAAGGCAACGCGCCCGAAGCGCGAGCGCAAAACCTCTAAATCCGCCTCACGCGGCTTTGTCGCGGCGGCGCTTGCCATCGCGATGGTCGGCTCCACGGCGGCAGGCTTGGGCGGCGGCTACCTGATCGGCAAATCGAATTCATCCGCGAGCCCCTCCGGCGGCAGCATGACCATCAATCAGGTCTCCGAGGGCAATCAGTCCGCGACCAACGTCGCCTACTCCGATTCCTCGGCGGTCACCACTGCCGACATCGTCAAGAAAACCGCGAACAGCGTGGTCGAGATCGCGACGGAGATCACCCAGACGAGCGCCTTCGGCAGACAGTACAACGCCAAGGCGGCAGGCTCCGGCGTCATCATCTCCGAGGACGGCTACATCGTCACCAACCACCACGTCATCGAGGGCGCGAACAAGATCACCGTCACGCTCAGAGACGGCGCCAGCACCTATGAAGCCAAGCTGATCGGCAGCGACGAGGATAACGACATCGCGCTGCTCAAGATCGACGCGTCGGGACTCTCGGCGGCGACCTTCGGCAACAGCAGCAATCTCGTTGTCGGCGACTACGTTGTCGCGATCGGCAACCCGCTGGGCACCTTGGGCGGCACCGTCACCGACGGCATCATCAGCGCCCTTGCCAGAGAGGTCACGATCGAGAACAAGAAGATGACCCTGTTACAGACGAACGCGCAGATCAGCCCCGGCAACTCGGGCGGCGGACTGTTCAACGCAAAGGGTGAGCTGGTCGGCATCGTCAACGCCAAGGACAGCGCCACCGAGGTCGAGGGTATCGCCTTTGCCATCCCGATCAACAACGTGGTCACCATCATCCGCGACCTGAAGGACTACGGCTATGTCACGGGCAAGATCGACACGGGCATGAAGTTCGTCGACATCAATTCCTACGGCACCGCGTTCTACTATAACGTCAACACTTTGGGCGTCTATGTCCTCTCTGTCGACCAAGGCTCCAACGCCGAGCAGGCGGGCTTTGAATCGGGACTTTTGATCACCTCCGTCAACGGCAGCTCCGTTTCCAGCGAGGCGGACATCGACAAGGCGCTCGCGGACAACAAGGTCGGTGACGTCGTCACCTTCACGGTACAGGATCGGCTCGAGCTCACCGAGTATATCCCCTCTGTCAAGCCGGGCAACGAGGAAGGTCAGGATGACTTCCGCTCGAACGACAGCCTGTGGGATCAGCTCCTGAACTGGTAAATTTGCGTTCTACTTCCCATTTTTCATAAAAGATCTCCTTTCAAAACAGCCCCGAAGCCAATGCTTCGGGGCTGTTTTCCGTAAAGTTTTAGCGGTTATTTGGAGGAGGAGAGGATCACCGTAAAGGTCGTGCCCTCTGTTTCGTTGCTCTCAACGGCGATCCTGCCGTTCATGCTCTCGACGATCCGCTGCGCGATGGAGAGACCCAAGCCGTAGCCCTTGGTGGTGCGGCTTTTTTCGGCGCGGTAGAAGCGGTCAAAGATGTGGGTCGTCTGCGGCGTATTTCACCGCGTTGTCGATCAGGATGTGTGCCAGTTGGTTGAGCTGGGTCGCGTCGCCCTGCAAGGTGAGTTCGGGCGCGATATCGGTTTCGATCAACACCGCGCGTTCAAAGGCGACGGGCTCAAAGTTGAGCGCGCAGCCCTCGACGATCTCGCTGAGATCGACTTCACTCAGCTGTATTTTTGTCGTGCCCGCGTCGGATTTGGCGAGGAAAAGCATGTTGTCGATCAGCTTTTTCATGTGGTTCGCCTCTTCCTCGGTGCTCTCAAGCCATTGTCGCTCGTCGGCGACCGTGGCGTTTTGGTGCGAGAGCATGATGTTGTTGTTGGCGAGGATCACCGTCAGCGGCGTTTTCAGCTCGTGCGAGGCGTCGGCGACGAATTGCTTTTGCTGCTCCCACGCCTTTTTGACGGGCTTGACCGCCAGTCCCGACAGGAACAGGCTGATAAAGAAGATGACCGTCATGCTGCCGAGGAAGAGCAGGCCGCAGATGAGCAGTGAGCTGCGCAGGTCGCTGTAGATGCTGCTGTTGGGCGCGAAAACGATTTTTTTGCCGTCCATGGTGTTGCGGGTGACATACATCAGGCCGTAGTCGCCGAGCTGTCCGCTGTGCTCTGTCGCCAGCGCGACGCACGCCTTCAGGTTTTCCGCGTCCATCGTGATGTTCTTGGCTTCGGAGGCGGTCTGAACGCCGTTTTCGTTGAGCGTGACGATGATGTAAGAGGTGATCTCCATCGGCACATCGCCTTCCTTCATCCCGCCATCCTCGAATCGCAGCGGCTTGCTGTCATCGTCGGTGGCGTCCAAGCGGCCGCGCTCCCAATCGGGCGGGGGAGAGACGTTTTCCTCAAAGCCCTCCCCGAGCAGGCGGTCCATGCCGCGCTCCAGCGTGCGTACCGAGCCGGAGTAGTTGTTCACGATGACGGCGGTGAAGATCCCCAGCATGACCACGCCCATGAGAAGCATGTTGATCAGGATGATCCGCCGTCTCAGCTTCCGGATCATGATTGTCTCTCCAATCGGTAGCCCATCTTTTTGATGGCTTTGATCTCCGCGGTGGATTGGATAAAGTGCAGCTTGCGGCGCAAAAAGGAAATGTACGCCTCCACATTGTTGCTGCCCGCGTCGGAGTCATAGCCCCAGACCTTGGTGATGATGTCCTCCTTGGAGAGGATGCCCTCGCGGTGGGCGAGCAGCAGCTTCAAGATCTCCGCCTCCTTGAAGTTGAGCCGCACGCTTTTGCCGTCCTTGCTCAGCTCGCTGGTGGAGGCGTTGAACCGAAAGTCGCCGTAGGAATCCTCGTCCAGAATCACCTCGCCGCGCCGCCGTGTCAGCGCCTTGATGCGCGCGAGCAGCTCCTCGGGCGCAAAGGGCTTTGTCATATAGTCGTCCGCGCCGCTGTTGAGTCCGCTGACCTTGTCGGGGATCGTGTCCTTGGCTGTCAGCATCAAAATCGGCGTGTCGATCTTCTGCTTTCTCAGCTCCCGCGCGACCGAAAAGCCGTCGCGGCAGGGGAGCATGATGTCGAGAATGATGACGTCGTAAATGCCGCTCAGGGCGTAATCGAGCCCGTCGTTGCCGTCATGCACCATGTCGACCATGTATTTCTGTTCCAAAAGGATCTGCCGCAGGGCTTTCGCCAGCCGCTTTTCATCCTCTACGATCAATACCTGCATAAAAAACCTCCTATTCTATTTTCCTATTATAATCCTAAGACAGCAGGCTGAAATAAACCTGAAAATATTTTTTAAATCTTTTAAGCCTTTTTTAAGCTTTCTCCGTTATGATAAGGGCACAGAAAACGACAAGGGGTTGAAAAACATGACGATACAAACCGTTTTTGAACGAACCGAAAAGAAATATATCCTCACCTTAGAGCAGCGCCGCCTGCTGCTTGAGAAGATCGCTTCCTACATCAAGCCCGATGAATACGGAGAAAGCACCGTGTGCTCGCTCTATTTTGACACGCCCGACAGCCGCCTGATCCGCAGCTCGATGGAGAAGCCGATCTATAAGGAAAAGCTTCGCCTGCGCAGCTATTCGACGCCCAAGCGGGACAGCAACGTGTTTTTGGAGCTGAAAAAGAAATACAACGGCGTGGTGTACAAGCGCCGCCAGACGATGAGCTATCAGCAGGCGCAGCGCTATCTGACGGAAGGCGAGCTGCCCGTCGACTCACAGGTGATGCGCGAGATCGACTGGTCGATGCGCTATTACAAGGATATCGCCCCGAAGGTATTCATCGCCTACGACCGCACCGCCTTTTACAGCAAGACCGACCGGGAGCTGCGGATCACCTTTGACCGCAACGTCCGCTTCCGCACCGATCATCTCGACCTCGCGAAGGGTCACTACGGCGAACGCATCCTCGACCCGCAGCTGTGCATCATGGAGATCAAGGCGCTGTCCGCCATGCCGCTGTGGCTGACCGAGGTGCTCACCGAGCTGCAGCTGTTCCCGGGCACCTTCAGCAAATACGGCACCGCCTATCGGCTGCTGGAAGAAAGAAAAAATCGATACAAGGGAGGACGCAACTGTGCTTGAAACCATCTTTTCACCGATCTACACATCCACATCCGACATCACCACGACCGTTTATGTGATCTGTTCACTGGCGTCCCTTGTATTGGGAGCGGTCATCGCGTGGGCGGCGGGCTATAAGAGCCGCCAAAGCAAGAGCTTCATGCTCGCGCTGCTGCTGATCCCCGTCATCGTCCAGATGGTCATCATGCTCGTCAACGACAACGTCGGCGCAGGCGTCGCGGTCATGGGCGCCTTCTCTCTGGTGAGATTCCGCAGCGCGCCCGGCTCGGCTAAGGAGATCGTCAGCATTTTCCTCGCCATGGCAACGGGTCTTGCGACCGCGAAGGGTTATCTGGCGCTGGCTGCGGTGTTCGTCATCGTCGTCTGCCTGATCATGGTGCTCTCCAACTTCATCACCGTCAAGGAGAAGGACGACCTGATGCGCGAGCTGCGCATCACCATCCCCGAGGATTTGAACTACGCCCACGAGTTTGACGACCTGTTTGAGAAGTACACCAAGCAGAGCAAGCTGATGAACGTCAAGACCACCAACATGGGCAGCCTGTATAAGCTCAGCTATCAGGTCGAGCTCAACAGCGAGGACATCGTACAGGCGTTCATCGACGACCTGCGCTGCCGCAACGGGAACCTTGAAATCAGCATGATGGTTCCCGCCATGGAGGAGCGCATCCTGTAAGCGCACCGAAAAATCAGATTTCCGTATTCAGCCTTTGCCGCACATTCCGCTCGGCAAACTGGATCAGATTAAAAAGAGACGAAGCGCCCTTTTCAAAGTAACCCGAGAGGATATCGGGGGACAGGGAAAGGGCGGTTTTTTCTTGTCCCGCGATTTCGTCCGTGAGCGTCAGGTTGAGCAGCATCGCCGCGGCGGTCAGGCTCTGATAGCTGTCGCGGTCAAGCGAAAACAGCGTCTGGGTATTGCTTTCATCGGCGCTGTAGAGCTTGCGGAAGGCGAGGTATTCGGCGCACATCAGATAGTTGCTGACGGCGTTCGTCAGGCGCTTGCTGCCCGTCTGCGCCAGCAGATCGTAGATGATCGTGGTGGTGTTCATCAGCAGGCGGCGGTTGATGCGGTTGACCATGTTGCCCTGCAAATGGTGAAAGTCGTCGCTGTCGGGGATATCCTCGACGGCAGTCGGCACGCGCTGCACGGTCCTGCCCAGCAGATAGTCCGTGCTCACCTCGTAATACTCCGCCGCTTTGACGAGAAAATCCAGCCCGCATTCGCGCAAGCCCTTCTCATAATGGGACAAAAGCGCCTGCGAAATTCCGAAATCCGCTGCCGCCTGTTTCTGGCTGATACCGCGTTCCTTGCGCAAAAAAGTGATAATTCTCGGAAAATCCTTGTTCAAAGCCTTGACACTCCTTTTGTTTTGATAGTATAATAAACATTTAGTAGAGATGGTTTGCCACTCGGAATCATATTCTACTGATAGTATAAAACAGTTTTTACAGTTTGTAAATATCGTTTGGGAGATTTTATGCAATCTTATGTCATCCACCTCATCCGCCACGGCGCGATCGACGAGACCCTCTCGGGCAAATACATCGGCACCACCGACCCGCATTTAAGCGACAAGGGCAGGATGGCGCTCAAAAAGCTGCGCTTCGGCTGTGACTATCCCACCGTGAAGGTGGTGTTTTCCGGTCCTCTGCGGCGCTGCACCGAGACGTGTAAGATCCTGTACCCGGAGCTGAACCCGCTGACGATCGCCGACCTCACCGAATGCAATTTCGGCGAATGGGAGGGCAAGACCGCCGAGGAGCTCAAGGACGACGCGGATTTTCAAAAGTGGCTCGCGGGTGACAACAGCGTCAAGCCGCCGCGGGGCGAGAGCAACGCCGACTTTGTGCGCCGCATCTGCCGGATGTTCGAGAGCATCGTCGAGGGCTTGATGAAAACCGGCACCACCGAATGCGCGATCGTGACGCACGGCGGCGTCATCATGACGCTGCTGGCGGTCTACGGGCTGCCGCAGGCAAAGCCCTTTGAGTGGGCGACCGACAACGGCTGCGGCTATTCCGTCCGCGTCACGCCCATGCTCTGGCAGCGCGGCAAGGTGACAGAGGTGTTTCAGCGCATTCCCACGGAGCACGCCGATGACAGAGCGGACTGACAAAGCATCATAATACATTGTTATAGAAGGAGATAATCACATGAATCATTACAAGATTACCTTATTGAAGGGCGACGGCATCGGTCCCGAGATCGTCAATCAGGCGGTCAAGGTACTGGACAAGACGGCAGAGAAGTTTGATTTCACCGTCAGCTATGACGAAGCGCTGCTCGGCGGCTGCGCGATCGACGCGACCGGCGTGCCGCTTCCCGAGGAAACCGTCGCCAAGTGCAAGGCGAGCGACAGCGTGCTGCTGGGCGCGGTCGGCGGTCCCAAGTGGGACAACCAGCCGGGCAACAACCGCCCCGAGGCGGGACTCTTGGGCATCCGCGGCGCGTTGGGATTATTTGCCAATCTCCGCCCCTCGGTGATTTTCGGACCCTTGAAGAGCGCTTCTCCGATCAAGGACGACATCATCGGCGATAATATGGATATCATGATCGTGCGCGAGCTGACCGGCGGCATCTACTTCGGTGAGCGCGGCAGACGTGAGGTAGACGGTCAGCCCGCCGCGTGGGACACCGAGCAGTACACCGTTGCCGAGGTGGAGCGCATTGCGCGCGTTGCCTTTGACCTCGCCATGAAGCGCGGCAAGCGCGTCACCAGCGTCGACAAGGCAAATGTCCTCGAAAGCTCCCGCCTGTGGAGAGAGACCGTTATCCGCGTGGCACAGGACTATCCCGAGGTCACGCTCAACCATATGTACGTCGACAACTGCGCCATGCAGCTCGTGCGCAATCCCAAGCAGTTCGACGTTATCGTCACCTCCAATATCTTCGGCGACATCCTCTCGGATGAGGCTTCCATGATCGCCGGCTCCATCGGCATGCTCGCCTCCGCCAGCCTTTCGGGCGGCAAGCTCGGTCTGTATGAGCCGATCCACGGCTCTGCACCCGATATCGCGGGTCAGAATATCGCCAACCCCTTGGCAACGATCCTCTCCGTCGCGATGATGCTCCGCTATTCGCTGGATCAGCAGGAGGCAGCCGAGGCGATCGAAGCGGCGGTCGCCAAGGTGCTCGAGACATACCGTACACCCGATATCTATGAAGAAGGCATGAAAAAGGTCGGCTGTGATGAGATGGGAGACCTCGTCTGCGCACAGCTCTAAGGTGAGCCTATGGAATTATATGACATGCATACGCATATTCTGCCCGATTTCGATGACGGCGCCAAAACCGTTGAGGACAGCTTGGAGCTGATCGATCGTCTCCGCCGGCAGGGTGTGCGCAATATCGCTCTGACCCCGCATTTTTATACCAATGAAATGAGTCTGGATGATTTTCTCGTAAAGCGTCAGGCGGCTTTTGACGCGTTCGCGTCGCATATCCCCGAGGACATCAACATCATTCTCGGCACCGAGGTATATATCACCGACTATCTGTTCAACAACACCGATCTTTCAAAGATCACCTACGGCAATTCGCCCTATATCCTCACCGAGTTTGCCTATGAGACCCGTTTCAGCGAAAAGACGCTCCAGCGCTTTTACATGCTGACCCAAAACTACGGGCTGATCCCCGTTATCCCGCATGTGGAGCGCTATCCGTATTTGCTCGAGAAGCCCCGGATGATCGAGACATTGAAAAGTATGGGCACCGTGATCCAGACCAATGTGTCGAAGTATACACAGGAAGCCCCGTTCTTAAAAAAGCGCAAGCTGCTCAAGCTGATCGAAAAAGGCTTGATCGACATTCTCGGCAGCGATACCCATTCCTTGGATCACAACCCTCCCGAGGATTATCGGGAGGCGCTGGAGACCATCACGAAAAAGTGCGGCGAGCATACTGTCAAACGCATGATGGACAATGCCGCGAAGATCTTCCGCAAAGCACAATCATAAATATTTTTACAAAAGCCCCGCGCAGTATGAGAGCTGCGCGGGGCTTTTGGTTCTATTCACTTGCTCGTCCGCATAGAATACAACATACCGACAGGAGGAATGTGAATGATTCGAGAAGCAAATAACCGACTGGCACAGGCAGCGGGATGCCTGAGTCCGCCGATATATCGAATGCTGTCGCCTTATTTTTCGGAATTGGAAAATAAGGTGCAGGAGATCCGTCTGCGCGTCAACCGACCCGTCGCACTGGTCGGCGCGCAGTTCACCGGTTATCTGACCGAAAACGGCGCACTGACCGACTTGCCCGGCGGCTCGTTGCTGAAGGCAGGCAAAAACGACTTGGAAGCGACGGTGCAGCGCGCCTGTGAGTATTCCGTCTATGCGCGGCAGCGCGAGCTGCGGGAGGGCTTTGTCACCCTGCGCGGCGGACACCGCCTCGGAATATGCGGCACGGCGGTGCAGGAAGCGGGAGAGGTGCGCCATGTGCGCGATTATTCCTCGCTCAACCTGCGCATCGCGCGGGAGCTGCGCGGCTGCGGCGAGCGTATTTTCCGAGAGGTCGCCGAAAAAAGCGGCGGGGTGCTGCTCTGCGGCGCGCCGTGTTCGGGAAAGACGACGCTGCTGCGCGATGTCGCGCGGCTGTTTTCCGTCGAGCGGGGCTGCCGCGTCTCGCTCATTGACGAGCGCGGCGAGCTGGCGGCGACCTGTATGGGAGAGCCGCAGAACGACGTGGGCTTCTGCGACGTGTTTGACGGCTATCCCAAGGCAAAGGCGATGGAGCAGGCGCTGCGCTGCATGTCGCCTGATGTGATCGTCTGTGACGAGATCGGCGGCAGGGCAGACTGTGAAGCGATCTGCGGATGTCTCAACAGCGGTGTGCGCGTGATCGCGGCGACACATGCCTCGGATGAACGAGAGCTGTACGCCCGCCCTCTGCTGCGGGAGATCTTGGCGTCGGGCGCGTTTGAGACGTTTGTTTTCCTGCGCGGCAGGGAGCACGCGGGAGAAGTGGCTTTCGTGCGCCAGGGGCATGACCGCTGTGCCGCTTAAGCTCTGCGGGGCGTTGCTGCTGACGCTGGCGGGGCTGGGAGGCGGCATGCTGCTGACGAGAAGGCTGAGTCTGCGGCGGGAATTTCTGAGCGCCTTCCTGACCTTTCTGTCGAATCTGTCGACGGCGCTGCGCTATCGAAACGAGCGGATCGAGCTGCTTGTTGATTCTTCCGGAGAATTATTTGACCTGCCGTGTCAGGACGAAGCGCAGCCCTTTGCCGCGCTGTGGCGCGGTCAGATCGCCGCATTTCCCAAGCGCTGGCGGCTGAACAGCCGCGATATGGCGCTGCTGACGGAATTCGGCGAGCGTCTCGGCACCACCGACACGGAGGGGCAGCTTGCACATATCGCGCACTACCGCGCGCTGTTTGCGCGGCAATTGGAGGAAGCAAGCGCCGACGCGGCGCAGAAATCGCGGCTGTACCGGGTATTGGGACTGTTTGTCGGCGTTTCGGCGGCGCTGATGCTGTTGTAGAGGAAATGATATGGACGTAGAATTGATTTTCAAAATCGCGGCGATCGGCATCATCGTGGCTGTGCTCTGCCAGCTGCTGATGCGCAGCGGCAGGGAGGAACAGGCGATGCTGACCTCGCTGGCGGGCTTGATCGTCGTGCTGGGCTTGATCGTGGGACAGATCAGCAGCTTGTTTTCCACCATCAAGCGCCTGTTCGGCTTCTGATGAGCGTCATACCGATCTGCATGCTCGCCGTAACGGCGGCGGTGCTGGCGCTGACCCTGCGGCAGAAGAACGGCGAGATCGCCCTGCTGCTGACGGTCGCCTGCGCGGTCATGCTGCTGGCGGAAGTGCTCGGCAGCGCTTCGGAGATCATCCAAACGGTGCGCGGCATCGTCTCCGCGTCGGGGGTGAGCACGGGGTATCTCGCGATCCTGCTCAAGGTCATCGGCATCTGTCTGCTGACCGAGTTCACCGCCAACACCTGCCGCGACGCGGGCAGCAGCGCGCTGGCGTCCAATGTGACGCTCGCGGGAAAGCTGATGGCGACGGCGGCTGCGCTGCCGCTGTATGCGGATATCCTCAACGTCGTGACCGCTCTATTAACAAAAAGGATGTGAAACGATGGCGCTTGTCTATGATTATTCCGGCGTCTACAACAGCCTGTCGCAGGAAGCGTCTCAGGCGCTGCAGGCGCTCGGGATCCCCTCCGCCGACTTAAAGGCGCTGTCCGAGCTCAGCTTTGAGAAAGTCCTCGGGGCGCTGACGAGTGCGGCGGGCGAGAGCTTTTCCGCGCCGATGAAGGGATTTTTGACCGTGCTGGCGGTGCTTCTGCTCTGTGCCATGCTGTCGGCGTACCACAGCAGCCTGACAGGAGATGTCGCCCAAACGGCACAGACCGCCGCGGCGCTCTGCCTGAGCTGCGCCGTTGCCGCGCCTGCCACGGCATTCATCGCCTCGGCGAACGGCGTGATCGCGCAGTCCGCGAACCTCTTTCTCGCCTATATCCCCGTGGCGGCGGTGATGATGGCGGCGTCCGGCAAGGCAGTCTCGGCGCTGTCCTATCAGGCGGCGACCGTCGCGGCATGTCAGGGCGTGGTGCGTGTCTCTTCAAGTGTGATCCTGCCGCTGATGAACATGTTCCTCGGCGTGGCTATCACCGCAGGCATCGCCCCGGAAGCGCGGCTTCAGGGCTTTTTGTCATTGATCACACGGGCGGCGAAGTGGGTGCTCGGCTTTATGACGGCGATATTTACGGCGGTGCTCTCACTGCGCCGGACGGCTTCCTCGGCGCTGGACACGGTGTCCGGGCGCGCGGCGCGGTTTGCGCTCAGCTCCTGTATCCCGATGGTCGGCGGCGCGCTGAGTGAGGCATATAAGAGTGTGCAAGGCGGCTTGCAGGCGCTGAAATCGGGCTTGGGCGTCTTTGTGATTCTGGCGCTCGCGCTGACCTTTCTGCCGCTGCTGCTTAGGGGCATCGGCTGGGCGGTCTGCCTGTTTCTCGGAAAGGCTGTCGCCGAAGCGCTGGGAATCGGCGGCTGCGCACAGGTACTGGATGCACTCGGCACGGTGTTTTCCACCCTGATCGCGGTGATCTGCTGCATGCTGACGGTGTTCATCATCGCTGCGGCGACGGCGATCACCGTCGGGAGCGGTACATGAGCGGGCTTGCCACGGTCGCGGCGACGGTCTGCGCCTGCTGCATCATCGTCGCTCTGCTGTCGCACTTCATGACGGACGGCGGCACCAAACGGCTGCTGTCGCTGATAATGGGCGCGTTCATCCTCTGCTCCATGCTACTGCCCGTCGGGAAAGCGCTCGGCGGGATATCCGCCGATTGGCAGGCGCTCTCAAGCGAAGCGCGCAGCGCCACCGACGATGAGGCGCTTGCCCGCGAGGTGCTGGCGCAGACGAAGCAGAATCTCGAGAGCACGCTCTGCGACATCCTCTCGCAAAACGGTATCCCGGTCAGCCGTGCCGACATCACGCTCGCCGTCGCAGGGGAGAACCGCGTGGTGATCGCGGCGATCAAATTGACCGTCGGCAGCGCCTATGAGGATGAAGAGGAGCGAATCAAACAGATCACCCGGGAAAACTTCACAGTCGAACCGCAGATCATTTGGGAGTAGACGATGGATAAAGCAAAGGAACTCGGCAAACGCCTGCTGGAAAGCGGCAGCGCCCGCAGATGGATCCTCTTGGCAGCGCTTCTCGGCGCGGCGCTGATGGTGCTCTCGGGGATGTTCAGCTTTGACAAAAAACAGGAGACCGGCGGCAGCGGCTTTGAAGTGAGCGATTATCGCCGAAGCGCGCAGCAGGATTTGGAGCAGCTGATTTCGCACATTCAGGGCGCGGGCAAAACGCGCGTGCTGCTGACGGTGGAAAACAGCGCGGAATACGTATACCTCGAAAACGGCACCACCAAGACGAAGGAGATACAGCCGCATGTGCGCGGCGTGCTGGTGCTGTGCGAAGGGGGAGACGACCCTGTGACAGTCGGGCGCGTCACAGAGGCGGTGACCAAGGCGCTCGACATCTCAACGGCTAAGGTATGTATCGAAAAACTAACAGAATGAAGGTCGGGATAGTCATGAAAATTCAGAAAAAGCATGTGGTATCGGCGGCGCTGATTTTGGCGCTCGGCGCGGCGGTGTATGTCAACTGGCAGTTCGGCGGCGCACAGGCGGCAAGTCCCAAGCAGTTGGGGGAGGCGTCCTATGTCAACGCAAACGTCAGCACGGCGACGGCTGACCAAAGCACGCATAATCCCTCGCTCACGCGCAGTCAGGAGAATTTCTTTGCGTCGGAGCGCATCAAGCGGCAGAGCACGCAGGATAAGGTGATCGACGAAGCCGAGAAGGTGTTCAACCTCGACAGCGCCACGGAGAATGAGAAAAACGAGGCGCAGAAAAGCGTTGCCAAAATGCTGAAAATCTTCACGGTGCAGGACAGCATCGAGAGTATCGTCAAGGCGAAGGGCTTTTCGGACTGCCTGTGTCAGATTTCCGACGAGGGCGTGACCGTGATCGTCCCAAAAAATCAGCTCAACGATACCGCCGCACTGGTGATCGACGACGCGGTCACCTCTCACTACAGCGTCGACTTCGACCGCATTTCCCTCATCGGAACCTAACCCGCGTGTCGCGGGACCCAATCCGCGCGTGCAACGTTTCATTTTTAGGTTAGGTTTTTATCCCGCGTTATGACGCGGGCTGTAACGGTGACCGTTCAGGCAAAACCCTTCACGCGCGGATTGCTGCTACAGCCGTAGAAAAATACATTTACATTTTTAGTTTGGTGTGGTATAATTAGACTGAATAAAAATGTAAAGTTGGGTTACTATGTGTGAATCAAAAAAAGAAGTGAAGCTCACCCGTTCCGAAGCCAGAGAACAGGCGTTCATGCTCCTGTTTTCGCGCTCTTTTGTGCAGGAGCCCTTGGAGGACACCCTCGCCGACGCGGAACAGCTCTTTGAAGGCGGCGTCTGCGGCTATGCGCAGGCGGTCGTCATGGGCATCGAAGCCGTGCAGCAGGAGCTGGACGCGGATATCGCGCGCTTTCTCAAAAAGGGCTGGAGCCTCGGCAGGATCTCGCGCACCTCGCTGACCATCCTGCGCCTGGCGCTGTACGAGATCAAATACCTCGAAAATGTCCCCGACAGCGTGTCCGTCAACGAAGCGGTGGAGCTTGCCAAGAAATACACCATCGACGAGAGCGGATTCGTCAACGGCATTCTCGGCGCCTATTTGCGCAGCCGCGGAGAGCAACCGTCATGAGTCTGTTTTTGGGGATCGACACCTCCAACTACACCACCTCCGTCGCGCTCTATGACAGCGAAACGGGCGAGATGCGCCAGCAGAAAAAGCTGCTCCCGGTCAAGGAAGGGCAGCGCGGTCTGCGCCAGAGCGACGCGGTGTTTCATCACACCGCGCAGCTGCACGCGCTGTTTGCGGAACTTTTGAGCGGAATCGACACAAAAGCTATTGCCGCCGTGGGCGCGTCAACGCGACCGCGCCCCGTCAGCGGCTCCTATATGCCGTGTTTTACAGTAGGGGAGAACACGGCTAAAATACTGTCAGCCGCACTTGATATCCCCTTTTGCGGCTTTTCCCATCAGGAGGGGCATATCGCGGCTGCCTTATACGGTGCGGACAGGCTTGACCTGTTCACCGAGCGCTTTCTTGCCTTTCATGTCAGCGGCGGCACCACCGAAGCCGTGCTGGCGACAGGCTCCGGCAGCGCCTTTTCCTGTGAGAAGCTTGCGGGCACGCTCGACCTCAACGCCGGGCAGGCGATCGACCGCGTCGGCTTGATGATGGGCTTGCAGTTTCCCTGCGGCATGGCGCTGGAACAGCTCGCGCTGCAAAACCGCGCGCCGATCAAGACCCATCCCAAGCTCAAAGGGCGCGACTGCTGCCTCAGCGGTGTGGAGAACCTCTGCCGCAAGCAGCTCGATGACGGAAGGGACAAGCGGGAAGTCGCCGCCTTTTGTCTGGAATACATCCGTCAGGCTCTGAGCCTGATGACCGATCGGCTGCTGGAGGAATACGGCGGGCTGCCGCTGGTTTATGCCGGCGGCGTGATGTCGAATACCATCATTAAAAATTCTTTTACGGAAAAATATCACGCAAGCTTCGCCCCGCCCGTTTATTCGTCCGACAACGCGGCGGGAATCGCTCTGTTGACCTGCCGTTTGCAAGAACAATCTTAATAGGATCGCTTAACATGTATACGCCGCATTTTTCAAAGCCCCCCGTGCTGACCGTTTCACAACTGAATTATTACATCAAATCCGTCATCGACAACGATCCGCGCCTCGGCGTAGTGCTGGTGTCGGGTGAGATCTCCAACTTGACCGACCACTACCGCAGCGGGCACATCTATCTTTCCCTGAAGGATCAAAAATGTGTCGTGCGCGCGGTGATGTTTGCGGGCAACGCGCGCCGCCTGCAATTCCGCCCGCAGGACGGCATGAAGGTGCTGTGCCGCGGCAGGATATCCGTCTATGAGCCGAGCGGACAGTATCAGCTCTATATCGAGGACATGCAGCCCGACGGCGTCGGGTCGCTGGCGCTCGCCTTTGAGCAGCTCAAAAACAAGCTCGCGGGCGAGGGGCTCTTTGACGAGTCGCGCAAAAAGCCGTTGCCGCGATTCCCCAAGACCGTCGGCGTGATCACCTCGCCCACGGGCGCGGCGGTGCAGGATATCCGCAACATCCTCACTCGACGGTTCCCGAATATCAACATCATCCTCTGTCCCGTTCTGGTTCAGGGCGAGGGTGCGCCGCCGCAGCTGATTGCAGCCGTGCAGCAGCTCGACCGCGAGGGCAGGTGCGACGTCATCATTATCGGACGCGGCGGCGGGTCTATGGAAGACCTGTGGGCGTTCAACAACGAACAGCTGGCGCGGGTGATCGCCGCCTGTCATACCCCGATCATCTCGGCGGTGGGGCATGAGACGGACTTCACCATCTGCGATTTTGTCGCCGATATGCGGGCGCCCACGCCTTCGGCAGCCGCCGAGCTGGCTGTGCCCGACATCCGAGAGCTGCGCGCCTACTACCGCTCTCAGCGGCAGTACCTGCAAAGCCTGATGGAAAACCGCCTGCGCAGTCAGCAGAATCGGCTCGACTATTGCCGCCGCTTGGCTGATCAGGCGGGACCTGCCGCAAGATGCCACCGCATGCAGGAGCAATATCAATTTTATATGCAGCGGCTCAACACGGTGATAGACAAGAAAATTTCCATAGAAGAATTAAATCTAAAAAAATCCGCCGCCAAGCTGGAAACGCTCAATCCCCTCGCCGTCCTCAGCCGCGGCTACACCCTCACCGAGCAAAACGGCGGCGTTGTTTCTGCGCTGACGCAGCTTGACAAATCGCAGCCGTTCACTGTCACCTTCCGCGACGGCACGATCACAGCCAAAACCATCGAATAAAAGGGTGATACGATGTCCTTTACCCATCTTCATGTGCATACCGAATACAGCCTGCTCGACGGAGCGTGCCGTATCCGCGAAATAGCCTCTGCCGCCAAGCGGAAGGGGTTTTCTTCGCTTGCCATCACCGACCACGGCGTGATGTACGGCGTGATCGATTTTTACCGCGCCTGTGAGAAGGAAGGGATCCATCCCGTCATCGGCTGCGAGGTCTATGTCGCGCCGAAGTCGCGGTTTGACAAAAGCCCCTACGAGCGGTATTACCATATGGTGCTGCTCTGCGAGAACAACACGGGCTACCGCAACCTGATCAAGCTGGTATCCCTCGGCTTCACCGAGGGCTTTTACAACAAGCCCCGCATCGACGACAGCCTGCTCGAGCAATATCACGAGGGCTTGATCTGCCTGTCCGCCTGTCTGGCGGGCGAGATTCCGCGCAAGCTGCTGCAGCAGGACTATCAGGGCGCAAAGGAGAAGGCGATCTACTACCGCGACCTTTTCGGCAGGGAGAATTTCTTTATTGAGTTACAGGATCACGGCATCGACGAGCAGCAGCAGATCATCCCCGAGCTGGTGCGGCTGTCGCAGGAGATCGGCGTCGGCTTGGTCGCGACCAATGACAGCCATTACATCGAAAAAGAGGACAGCAAGACCCACGAGATCCTTCTGTGCATCCAGACGGGCAGCACGATCACCGACGAAAACAGGATGGAGTTTCAAACCGATGAATTCTATCTGAAAACCGAGTCACAGATGCGCGCGCTCTTTTCGCAATATCCGCAGGCGATCGACAATACCCAAATAATCGCCGACCGCTGCCGCGTCACCTTTGAATTCGGCAAACGCAAGCTGCCGCGCTTCGATGTGCCGAACAACGAGGATCA
>CACZWQ010000034.1:34495-63781 GCA_902784855.1 uncultured Ruminococcus sp.
CTGATCGACCGCTTGGAGTACGAGATCGAGACCGTTTCCAAGATGGGCTTTGTCGACTACTACCTGATCGTCAACGACTTTGTCCAATATGCCAAGCGCCGCGGCATCCCCGTGGGACCGGGACGAGGCTCGGGCGCAGGCTCGCTGTGCGCCTACTGTATCGGCATCACGGCGATCGACCCGATCAAGTACAACCTGCTCTTTGAGCGCTTTCTCAATCCCGAGCGCGTCAGCATGCCCGACTTTGACATCGACTTCTGCAAGCGGCGCAGGGGAGAGGTCATCGACTATGTGGTCGAGAAATACGGCAACGACCGCGTGGCGCAGATCATCTCCTTCGGCACCATGGCGGCGCGCGGCGCCATCCGCGACGTCGGGCGTGCCTTGGGCGTTGCCTACGGCGAGGTGGACGAGATCGCCAAGCTCGTGCCCTTTGAATTGAACATCACGATCGACAAGGCGATGAAGCTCAATCCCGCGCTCAAAAAGCGCTATGAAAGCGATCCGCAGACCAAGCGGCTCATCGACATCGCCAAACAGATCGAGGGCATGCCGCGCCATGCGACGATGCACGCGGCGGGTGTGGTCATCACCGACCGTCCCGTGTCGGATTATGTGCCGCTTTCGAAGAACGACGACAATGTGGTCACGCAGTTCACGATGACGACGCTGGAAGAGCTGGGGCTGCTGAAAATGGACTTTCTCGGTCTGCGCAACCTCACCGTGATCGACGACGCCGTTCGGCTCATCAGGAGAAATGAGCCGCGCTTTTCCTTGGACGGCATTCGCGACGATGATCAAAAGGTCTTTGCGATGATCTCGCGCGGCGCGACCGAGGGCGTGTTTCAGTTTGAGAGCCAAGGGATGAAAAATGTCCTGACCCAGCTGCACCCCGACTGTATCGAGGACCTGATCGCCGTGCTCTCGCTCTACCGACCGGGTCCGATGGACAGTATCCCGACCTACATCGACTGCCGCCACCATCCCTCCCATATCCGCTACAAGCACCCCGCGCTCAAAAGCATTCTCGACGTGACCTACGGCTGTATCGTCTATCAGGAGCAGGTCATGCAGATCTTTCGCGAACTGGCGGGCTACAGCCTCGGGCGCGCGGATATCGTGCGCCGCGCCATGAGCAAGAAAAAGCATGACGTGATGGAGCGCGAGCGCGAGATCTTCATCCACGGACTGACCGATGAGGACGGCAGGATCATCGTAGAGGGCTGCGTGCGCCGCGGCATCGATGAAGCGTCTGCCGTCTCGATCTTCGGCGAGATGGAGAGCTTTGCCTCCTACGCCTTCAATAAATCCCACGCTGCCGCCTATGCCGCGGTCTCCTATCAGACGGCGTGGCTCAAATGCCATTACCCGCGCGAATATATGGCGGCGCTGCTCTCCAGCGTCCTCGACAACCAAAACAAGCTCGCATCCTACATCACCGAATGCCGTCACCTCGGCATCGCGGTCCTGCCCCCGCACGTCAACGAGAGCTTTCTCACCTTTGCGGTCAGCGGCGGGAACATCCGCTACGGCTTGCTCGCGATTAAGAATCTCGGCAAGGCGTTCATCGAGCAGATCATCCGCGAGCGGCAGCTGCGCCCCTACAGCTCCTTCTATGACTTCTGCAAGCGGCTCTACGGCAAAAACATGAACAGCCGCGCCGTGGAGAGCCTGATCCGCTGCGGCGCCTTTGACGGCTTGGGCGCCAACAGGCGTCAGCTGCTCAGCATCGTCAAAACCGTCCTCGACGACTTGGAATACACCGCGCGCCGCAATATCAGCGGTCAGCTCAGCTTTTTTGACATGGGAGAGGGCAACTCGTCCTCCGGCAGCGAACCGGTCATCCCGCCGCTCGAGGAATTCCCGCGCGACGAGCTGCTGCATATGGAAAACGAGGTCGCGGGCATGTATCTCAGCGGCCATCCGATGGATGAGTACGCCGATTATGCCGAGCAGATCAAGGCGGATCGCATCGGCGATATCGTGCTCAACGAGGGCGGGGAATACCCCGACGGCAAAAGCGTCTGCGTGGTCGGCATCATCACCAAGGTCAAGACGCAGGCGACCAAGAACAATAAGATGATGGCGTTCATCACCGTGGAGGATCGGTACGGCTCGATCGAGACGGTGGTATTCCCGAACGTCTATGAACAATCCGGATACTATCTGGGAGAAACCATGGCGGTCATCCTGCGCGGCAGGATCAACCTCAAGGAGAACGAGGATCCGAAGCTGATCTGTGAATCCGCTGTCAAGCCTCCCGACAGTCATGCTGCCCGGACGGAGCCGGGCGACAGACCCGCACAGACGCCCGCGCCCGAGGGAAGACCGTCAAACGGTTCCCGCCCCGGCGGCGCCAAAGCGGGCACACAGAAGCTGTACCTGCGCATCGACGACCTCTACACCCCGCTGTATGAAAGGGCGCGCCGTGTGCTGGACATCTTCGACGGCAGGACGCCCGTGGTGTTCTGCCTGACCGAAAGCCGACGCCATGTGCTGGCACCCGCGACGATGTGGGTCAGTCTCAACGACGTCATGATAAAGGAATTGAAATATCAGCTCGGCGAAGAAAACGTCGTGGTGAAATAATTACGGAGTAATCTATGATCATCGATTTTCACACCCATACCTTTCCCGACGCGATCGCGGCGCGCACGATCGCCTATCTCACCGAAAAGGGCGGCATCAAGCCCTATCGCGCCGGCACACTCTCGTCCTTGATCGAGAACATGCGCCAATGCGGGATCGACTGCAGCGTCGTCCTGCCCGTAGCGACGCTTCCCAAGCAGGTGGACACCATCAACCGCGTATCCGCCGAAAACAACGGAAAAAATCACGTCTTTTTTGCGGGCGGCATCCATCCCGACTGCGAGAACGTCGGCGCCACCCTCGATTTCATCAAGCAGAGCGGGCTGTTCGGCGTCAAGCTGCATCCCGACTATCAGGGCGTGCACTTTGACGACAAGCGCTATCTGAACATCATGTACGAGGCGGCGCAGCGCGGCTTGTACATCGTGACCCACGCGGGCTATGACGTCGCCTTCCGCGACCATGTGCACTGCACGCCCGACATGGTTCTTCATGCTTTAAAAGAATTAAAAGGCGTGATCGAGGACAAGCTGATCCTCGCACATCTCGGCGGCTACGACATGCCCGACGAGGTGCTCGACAAGCTCATCGGCGCGCCCGTCTATATGGATACCGCCGCCGTCCTGCGGCTCTATCCGGACAAGTGCAAGGAGATCATCCTGCGCCACGGCGTCGATAAGATCCTCTTTGCCAGCGACTCGCCGTGGGACAGCCAGCGCGACTATGTGACGATCCTCAAAAGCTTTGCGCTGGGAGACGAAGCGGAAGAAAAAATCTTCTGCGAAAACGCCCTGCGGATACTGTCAAAAGAAAAAACCGACATCCTGCCATGATAAAATGAGTGCTCCGGCGCTCATTTTTCGGTTACAGATAACTGCAAAAAAGCACTCGGCGAATGATTGATTTTTGACGATCGATGTGTTATAATGGATGTTAATGCAAAAATAGATGAAATTGGAGGAAATACATCGTGAAAAAATTGATGCTTGGCAACGAGGCGATTGCCAGAGGTCTCTACGAAGCGGGCGTAACGCTCGTTTCCAGCTATCCCGGCACGCCCTCGACGGAAATCACCGAGTTTGCCGCGAAATATGATGAAATCTACTGCGAGTGGGCGCCCAACGAAAAGGTCGCCACCGAGGTCGCCTTCGGCGCATCCCTGCGCGGCGCACGTTCGGCTTGCGCCATGAAGCATGTCGGACTCAACGTCGCCGCCGACCCGCTGTTCACCCTCTCCTATACGGGCGTCAACGGCGGTATGGTGATCTTTGTCGCCGACGACCCCGCCATGCATTCCTCACAGAACGAGCAGGATTCCCGCCACTATGCGATCGCCGCAAAGGTGCCCATGCTCGAGCCCGCCGACTCCGCCGAGGCAAAGGAGTTTGTGAAGGCTGCCTATGCCATCTCCGAGGAATTCGACACCCCCGTCATCATCAGAATGTGCACCAGGATCGCGCATTCTCAGGGCGCCGTGGAGCTGTGCGAACGCGAGGAGCACGCGCTGCCGCCCTATGAGAAGAATCCGCAGAAATACATCATGGCGCCCGCCAACGCCATCCGCCGCCATCCCTTCGTCGAGGAGCGCACCAAAAAGCTCTCTTCTTACGGCGAGACCTCGCCGCTCAACCGCGTCGAGTACGGCGGCACGGAAAAGGGCATTATCTGCTCGGGCACCTGCTATCAATATGTTAAGGAGGTGTTCGGCGACAGCGTATCCGTGCTCAAGCTCGGACTCGTCAACCCGCTGCCCGTCGACATCATCCGCGACTTTGCCGCCAAGGTGGACAAGCTCTACGTCATCGAGGAGCTCGACGGCATCATCGAAGCTCACCTCAACGCGCTGAATATCCCCTGCGTCGGCAAAGAGCTGTTCACGCCCATCGGCGAGTACAACCAGACCACCATCCGCGAGGCGTTCGGCATGGAGCAGCCCGCAAGCGTCTCCACCGATTCTCCCGTACCCGTGCGTCCGCCCGTGATGTGCGCCGGCTGTCCGCACCGCGGCCTGTTCTACACCCTGTCCAAGCACAAGATCACCTGCTTGGGCGACATCGGCTGCTACACCCTCGGTTCGGCGGCGCCGCTGTTCGCGCTCGATTCCACCCTCTGCATGGGCGCGTCCGTTTCCGGTCTGCACGGCTTCAACAAGGCGGGCGGCAAGGACAGCGAGGGCAAGACCGTCTGTGTCATCGGCGATTCCACCTTCATGCATTCGGGCGTGACGGGACTGATCAACATCGCCTACAACGCGTCCAATTCCACCGTCATCATCCTCGACAACTCCATCACCGGCATGACCGGTCACCAGCAGAACCCCACCACGGGCTACAACATCAAGGGCGATCCCGCGCTGGCGGTCGATCTGGAAGCGCTGTGCAAGGCGATCGGCATCGAGCGTGTCCGCGTCGTGGATCCCTATGATCTCAAAGCCTGCGAGGACGCGATCCTCGAGGAGCTTGCCGTCGACGCGCCGAGCGTGATCATTTCGCGCCGTCCCTGCATGCTGCTCAAATATGTCAAGGCAAAACCGCCCGTTAAGGTCAACGAGGATAAATGTGTGGGCTGCAAGCAGTGCATGAAGCTCGGCTGTCCCGCCATCAGCATGAAAAACAAGAAGGCGCACATCGACTTTACCCAGTGCGTCGGCTGCGACGTGTGCACCCAGCTTTGCAGGCTGAACGCGATCGAGAAAGGGGAGAGATAAGCATGAAAACAAAGAATGTGATGATCGTCGGCGTCGGCGGTCAGGGAAGTCTCCTCGCGAGCAAGCTGCTCGGCAAGCTCCTGACGCAGGAGGGCTTCGACGTCAAGGTCAGCGAGGTCCACGGCATGAGCCAGCGCGGCGGCTCCGTCGTCACCTATGTCCGCTTCGGCGACAAGGTCTATTCGCCCGTCATCTCAAAGGGTGAGGCGGATTTCATCGTCAGCTTTGAGAAGATCGAGGCGGCGCGCTATGCCGATACCCTCAAAAAGGACGGCAAGATCATCGTCAATTCCCAGATGATCGACCCCATGCCCGTCATCACGGGCGCGGCGGTCTATCCCGAGGGCGTGCTCGACGAGCTGAAAGCCAAGGGCGTGTTCGTCGACGAGATCGACGCGCTGTCGCTGGCGCAGCAGGCGGGCAACGCCAAGAGCGTCAACATCGTGCTCATGGGCAGACTCGCCAAATACTTTGATATTCCCTACGACAAGTGGGTAGAGGCGATCAAGGTCTCCGTCAAGCCTCAGTTTGTCGACGTCAACCTAAAGGCGTTCGACTTGGGCTATCATTATTGAGATTTATCGATTTAAAGCTTTAATGTGCTAAAATATATACCCAAAGGCGTTTGTCAATTCCGCCTTTTTTCGGTATAATGATGGAGTTCAAAAGCGCCTGAATGAAAGGCGACCGCCTGCTTCAGCGCTTCATAGAAGGAGTGATACCAATGGGCAATTACTTTCAGCCCGAAATCGAAACAGCCTCCCGCGAGGAGATACTGGCAATCCAAAATGAAAAAATCGTCAAGCAGGTCAAGCACGTCTATGAGAACGTGAAGTATTACCGCGACCTGATGGATGCAAAGGGCGTCAAGCCCGAGGACATCAAGGGCGTAGAGGATATCTCCAAGCTGCCTTTCCTGTCAAAGGCGGACCTGCGTGAGGCATATCCCTACGGACTGCTCGGCACCGACCTGAAAAACTGCGTCCGCATCCAGTCGACCTCCGGCACCACCGGCAAGCGTGTCGTCGCGTTTTACACCCAGCACGACATCGACCTGTGGGAGGACTGCACCGCCAGAGCGATCGTCGCGGCAGGCGGCTCCAATGAAGATGTCTTACAGGTCTGCTACGGCTACGGTCTGTTCACGGGCGGCGCGGGACTGCACGGCGGTTCCCATAAGGTCGGCTGTCTGACCCTGCCGATGTCCTCCGGCAACACCGAGCGCCAGATCCAGTTCATGATGGATCTGAACGCGACGATCCTCTGCTGCACCCCTTCCTATGCGGCTTACATCGGCGAGAGCCTTGCCGAGCAGGGCTACAAGCCCTCCGACAACAAGCTCAAGGCGGGCATCTTCGGCGCGGAGCCTTGGACGGAGGAAATGCGCCGCAGCATCGAAAAGAGCCTCGGCATCAAGGCGTATGACATCTACGGTCTGACCGAGATCAGCGGACCGGGCGTCGCCTTTGAGTGCGAGGAGCAAAAGGGCATGCACATCAACGAGGATCACTTCTATGTAGAGGTCATCGACCCCGACACGGGCGAGGTGCTTCCCGAGGGCAGCAAGGGCGAGCTGGTATTCACCTGTCTCGACAAGGAAGCGTTCCCGCTGCTGCGCTACCGCACCCGCGACATCTGCGTGCTCACCCGCGAGAAATGCTCCTGCGGCAGGACCCATGTCCGCATGACCAAGCCGATGGGCAGAAGCGACGACATGATGATCATCCGCGGCGTCAATGTATTCCCGAGCCAGATCGAGGCGGTGCTCCTCAAGCAGGGCTACACGCCGAACTACCAGATCGAGGTCGACCGCATCAACAACACCGACACCTTCGAGATCAAGGTCGAGATGGCGCCCGAGCAATTCTCCGACATCGTCTCCATCAACCAGGCGAAGGAGAGAAAGCTGGAGCAGGCGATGCGCCAGATGCTGGGTATCGGACCCAAGGTGCGCTTAGTGCCGCCCAAGACGATCGCGCGCAGCGAGGGCAAGGCGGTCCGCGTCATCGACCACCGCAAGCTGCATGACTGAGACAGGAGGAAACAAGCTATGGCAATTCAGCAGATCTCCGTTTTTGTAGAGAACAAGCAGGGCAAGCTGGTGGAAACCGTCAAGACCCTCGCCGAGAACGATATCAACATCCGCGCGATGAGCATCGCCGACACCAAGGATTTCGGCATCCTGCGCATGATCACCTCCGACAATGCCAAGACCAGGGAAGTGCTCAGCGCCGACACCGTCGTGAATACCACCGACGTCATCGCCGTCAAGATGGCTGACCGCCCGGGCGCGCTCTACAAGGTCATCGACATCCTCTCCAAGGCGGGCGTCAATATCGAGTATATGTACGCCTTCACCGCGTCCGACGCCCTCGGCGCCTATGTCGTGTTCCGCGTGGACGACGTCGCACAGGCGCAGAAGCTGATGGACGAAAACGGCATGCAGTCGCTCAGCGAAACCGATATGATTTAACAGAGTATAAAGAAACCGGTACCTGTGACTTTTCACAAGTACCGGTTTTTGCTTGTTTTGATTGAGCGCGAGAGATCAATCCGCCGCTTCAAAGATCTTGCTGTCCTCGAGCTTGTCGCACGCCTCGGCGCCGAGCTGATAGTTTGTCTTGCCGCTTGCTGTCCAGACGTTGAGGTTGAACAGGATCATGCGCTTGTCGGGGTCAAAATAGCCTACGGACGCGTCGGTAGGATTCTTCGCCTTGACCTTTTGCAGCTTGGAGAAGTACGCGTCATAAAACGCCTTGACCTCTTCCTCCGACTTATCTGTTGTGAGGTGGAAGGTCATATTGCCGCCGGGCGTCTTGTTGGCGGTCATGTATTCGCAATTTCCCACAACCGGGACGACTGCCTTATAGCCGTCGGGATATTCATACGGCAGCTCATACCCTTCATCGGTCAGCTTTCCAGGGTCCGACAGGGCATAGGGGTTGGAGACATTCACGCTCGCAGCGTTCTTTTTCTTGCCGCAGGCGCCGAGTGAAAGGGCGATGATCGCCGCGCATAACACGCAGAGCACTTTTTTGAGGATGGATGATGCTTTCATAAGATGACCTCCCGTTTGATTGCACTGCTTCAATTTTAATATAATTAACACAAAAAGTCAATACAAAAATGTACAAAATCACATAATTCTCTCTAAAGGACAGAAAAAGTCAAATTTCTCTTGACATTTCCGGATTTTGGGTTAAAATAGGTATTAGCACTCAGGGATATAGAGTGCTAAACCCATGTAATTCAAAATAGGAGGCTATTTTTTATGAGTATCAAACCGTTACTGGACAGAGTTGTGTTGAAGGTTGAGGAAGCCGAGGAGAAAACCAAAAGCGGCATTATCCTTTCTTCCGCCGCACAGGAAAAGCCGCAGTTTGCTACCGTCGTTGCGGTAGGCCCCGGCGGCATTGTCGACGGCAACGAGGTTGAGATGTATGTCAAGGTGGGCGACAAGGTCATCGCCAGCAAGTACGCGGGCACCGAGGTCAAGCTCGACGGCGAGGAATTCACCATCGTCCGTCAGTCCGACATCCTTGCCACTGTGGAATAATTTTGGGAGGTAATTGATCATGGCAAAGCAAATCGCATACGGAGAGGACGCCAGAAAGGCGCTGATGAAGGGTATCGACCAGTTGGCGGATACCGTTAAGATCACACTCGGACCCAAGGGCAGAAACGTCGTGCTCGACAAGAAGTTCGGCGCGCCCCTGATCACCAACGACGGCGTGACCATCGCCAAGGAGATCGAGCTGGACGATCCCTTTGAGAACATGGGCGCACAGCTCGTCAAAGAGGTCTCCATCAAGACAAACAAAAGGGCATCGCGGACGCTGTCAAGGTAGCGGTCGAGGCAGTCATCAAGAACAGCCAGAAGGTCGCGGGCACCGCCGATATCGCGCGTGTCGCCACCGTTTCCTCACAGGATGAATTCATCGGCAAGCTGATCGCCGAGGCGATGGAGAAGGTCACCACCGACGGCGTCATCACCGTCGAGGAGAGCAAGACTGCCGACACCTACAGCGAGGTCGTCGAGGGCATGATGTTCGACCGCGGCTACATCGCACCCTACATGGTCACCGATACCGACAAGATGGTCGCGGAGCTCGACAATCCGCTGATCCTCATCACCGATAAGAAGATCTCCACCACGCAGGAGATCCTGCCCGTGCTCGAGCAGATCGTGCAGAGCGGCAGAAAGCTTTTGATCATCGCCGAGGACGTCGAGGGCGAGGCGCTCACCACGCTCGTACTCAACAAGCTGCGCGGCACCTTCACCTGCGTCGCCGTCAAGGCTCCGGGCTTCGGCGACAGAAGAAAGGAAATGCTGCAGGATATCGCCACCCTCACCGGCGGCACCGTCATCACCTCCGACCTCGGTCTGGAGCTCAAGGACACCACCATGGATCAGCTCGGCACTGCCCGTCAGGTCAAGGTGGAGAAGGAGAACACCATCATCGTTGACGGCGCAGGCGACAAGGACGCCATCAAGGGCAGAGTCGCGCAGATCCGTCAGCAGATCGAGACCACTACTTCCGATTTCGACCGCGAAAAGCTGCAGGAGCGTCTTGGTCGAGGAAGGCATCGTCGCGGGCGGCGGTATCTCCTGCATGAACGCCATCCCCGCTGTCGCCGCATTTGTCGACACCCTCGACGGCGACGCCAAGACAGGCGCCAAGATCGTGCTCAAGGCGCTGGAGGAGCCGCTGCGCCAGATCGCCGCAAACGCGGGTCTCGAGGGCAGCGTGATCGCCGAGAACATCAAGAGAGCAAACAAGGTCGGCTATGGCTTCAACGCCCTGACCGAGGAATACACCGACATGATGGAAGCGGGCATCGTCGACCCGACCAAGGTCACCCGTTCCGCGCTGGAGAACGCTTCCTCCGTCGCCGCGATGGTACTCACCACCGAGTCTCTCGTCGCCGACATCAAGGAGCCCACACCTCCCGCAGCCCCCGCACCCGACATGGGCGGCATGTATTAATCCATCCCGACTTTTTTCGCCGGCAGCAACAAAATGCTGCCGGCTTTTTTGTGAATGCTTGTGATTGCAGAATTCGGACAGCGGCAGCTTTTTACAAATCGCTTGCAATTTGACCCGTATTGGTTTATAATACACATAGATTTCCAAGGAAGGTGCTGTTATGAAGATAAAAAGCAATTTCATTCTCCGCAAGGTGGCGGATTCCTATGTGGTCGTGCCGGTTGGCAAGATGACGCTCGACTTTAACGGTATCATCAACCTCAATGAAACGGGCGCGTTCCTCTTCGGTCTGCTCCAAAAGGGCGCCGAGCGGGACGAGCTGACAGACAGGCTGCTCGAGGAATATGACGTCACCCGCGATCGAGCCGAAAAGGACATCGATATCTTCCTGCAAAAGGTCAGGGACGCCGATGTGCTCGAATAAGGAGACCACCCTTGACGCCGTCATGGACATCATTCTCGAAAAGCTCGAGGCGGGCGGCACCGTGACCTTCACGCCCCACGGCACCAGCATGCTGCCCATGCTGCGCGACGGCGAGGATGTGGTGGTGCTGAAAAAACCGCAGGGCAGGCTGCACCTGTTCGATATCCCGCTCTACCGCCGCGACAACGGGCAATATGTCCTCCACCGCGTCATCGACTTTTGCAGAGACGGCACCTATATCCTCTGCGGCGACAATCAGTTTGCCAAGGAAAAGGGGATACGCGACGATCAGATCATCGCCGTGGTGACGGGCTTCTGCCGCAAAGGAAAGCCCTATGCCATGAACTCCCTACGCTACCGCGCCTATGTGAATTTCTGGTACTACACAAGACTGTTTCGGCGCATTTGGCGGGCGTGCCGGAGGCGAATGGGCTTGAACCAGAGAATAAAAGAAAAAAAGACGGACGCAGATCAATAAATCTGCGTCCGATTTTTTGGAAAATATTACCGCCGTGATACCGGGTCATTTTTCATTTTTGCGTCTTTTGCCGCCGGAGACCGAGATATCAACGGTTTTCTCGGGGATGCGGTTGATTTTGTCGATGATTTTTTTGATTCCCGCGTATTTACCGCATAAAATGGTGTTGAACGCATACGCGGCGGTGGGAATGAGCAGGGGGATATAGACGAGCAGATACTGCGATTTTCCCTCAAACAGCAGGTGATAGCCGAACGCGCCCAGCAGCACCAGCGGCAGCAGGATCGTCTCGATGTTCGTCTTTTTGTGGAGGAACATGAGGTAGAGTCCGACCGCAAACATCAGATAGACAAGCTGCATGTAGAAATTAAAGTGCAGCTCCAGCGCCTGTCCGAGGCTCTTGTAATAGACCAGCTCGGGGAGTCCTTTCATTTTCTCGGAGGAGATGGCGGTCGCCTGAGACGGATCATCCTCGAGCGGCGAGTGGGCTTTGACCTTGCTGACCCAAATGCTCTCAAAGGTCGGCTCGTTCCACTGGCTGAGGATCTTTTTGCCGAAGAAGTCGAGCATGTAGTTGGGGTCGCTGTTGAAGCGCTCGAGGCGCTTTTCGATGTCGTCCTTCGCCTTGCTGTTTGCATTTTCGAGGGAAGCGTTGGGGTCGCCGTTGAACTTCGGCGTCAGGTAGTAGTTGATGTAGGTGTCCTTGGCGATCGTGCCGTACCAGCCGGGCGCCATGTAGGATTCCTGCAAGCCCATATCGAGGTAGAGCGTCTGCGAAACGCCCTCGCAGAATTCCGTCTCGGCGCGGCTCTCGTAGTGCTTGATGACCAGCGTGTTGGAGCCAAGCACCGCGACGATCAGGGCGACGGCGATCACGGCGCTCTGCCACTTCTTCGCCTTGAAGATGTGCACCAGCAGGACGATCACAAAGGCGACGAGGTAGATCATGTTGTTGTATTTGAGCAGCGTCGCGAGCACCAGCAGCAGTCCGCCCGGCACTGTCCAGCGGTATTGACCGCTCTGAAAATACCGGATCAGGAAGAACGACGCCCAAATCGCGGCGGTCATGCCGAGGATATTGCCGTAGACGAAGGTGCAGAAGAGGATCGGCTGGATGCAGGCTGCGAGCAGCAGGATCGCGATGAATTCGATGCTCTTTCTCTTAAACAGCATGCGGGTGATCCGCGCGAGCGCAAAATACGAGGCGCCGACGCCGAGCACGTTGAGTAGCTGGACCGGCAGGGAGCTGTCCGTGCCGAAGATGCGGTAGATGATCTCGCTGAACGCGACAAAGCCGAGCTGGAAGGGGTAGAAGTGGAAGTAGGAATAGCCGCTGTAGAAGGCGTTGTTATAGAAATCGGTGTAGTTTTGCATCGATGTGTATTGTCCCTGCGCCGCGTCGGTCGCCGCCTCATAAAGATTGTAGCTGTCGGCGGCGGGGACGGAGCGGGTGGTGATGACCCACAGCACGCCCAAAAAGACGACCAGCGCCGTCATGCCGATCTCCATGGCAAGGATGTTCACCTTTGCAAAGAAGTCGTAGAACCGCCGCAGCACAAAGAGCAGGGCGATGAACAGCACGGTCAGCGCGATATTAAACAGGATCATGTCGCGTTGATAGAGGATCTTTTCACTGACATAGTTGTCGGGGTCGATGAGGCTTGTCTGGAAATACGACATCAGCGCGATATAGCCGAACGCCAGAAAGACGAACAGGCAGATGATATTGACAACGATGTACTCGACGATGCAGCGTTTTTCCCTGTCCCTGACGGTCGCGGGCGCTGCGCTTGGTTGTTTGATTGCTTTCTTCATCACGCCCACCTCAGAACTCATCCTTGACGGAGCGCGTAAAGAGCTGCTGGATCTCTTCCTTCACGTCTGCGCCCTCAAAGAGCGCGCGGTAGACGGCGCTGACGATCGGCAGATCGACGTGGTATTCCTGTCCGAGCTTATACAGCGCCTTGGAGGTCATCACGCCCTCGGCAAGCTTGCTAAAGGTTTTGCCCGTGACAAAATCCTCGCCGTACATGCGGTTATGGCTCCAAGGGGAGAAGAGGGGCGCTTCGTAATCGCCGAGATGACACAGCCCGAAGGCGCTCATCTTGTTGCCGCCGAGCGCTTCGATCAGGCGGGAAACCTCCTGTGTGCCGCGCGCCATCAGGCCTCCCTTGAGCGAGGTATAGCCCAAGCCGTCGAGAATGCCCGCCGCGATGCCGATGACATTCTTTGCCGCGGCGCCGATCTCGCTGCCGATCAAGTCCCTTCCGATGTAGAAGCGGATCAGCTCGCTTGAAAAGGCATTGACGAGCTGCTGCTTGACCTCGCGGTTATCGCTGTCGATGACCATGCAGTTGGGAATGCCCTTGACATAGTCCTGCGGATGGCCGGGACCGACCCACACGGCGATGGGTGTCTTGCTTTCATCGACGAATTCGCCGACGATCTCGCTGAGGCGCTTGCCTGTGGACGCTTCCACACCCTTCATGCAGAGCACGATGATCTTGCCCTCCAGCGGGTATTGCGCGATCTCGGCAAAATACGAGCGGAGATACTGCGAGGAAATGGAAATGACGATGACGTCGGCGCGCTTTACCGCGTATTCCAAGTCCGAAGAAACCTCGATCGATTCGGGAAAGACGAGATAATCGTTGCAGTGATGCGCTTTCAGTTGGATGAACTCGGGCGCGTCGGCAAGACCGCAGCTCAGCACCTCGTGGCCGATCTTATCGAGATACCACGCGATGCAGCTGCCCCATCTGCCGCAGCCCAGAACGGAAATCTTCATAGGGTTACACTCCTGTGATTAAAATGACGAATGGATGGATTGTTGCGCTTCATTGTGACAGGCGCAAAAAAAGACCCGCCCGACCGTATGATTTAAACAAATAACCTGCCTACGAGTAGAACAGGTGGGTGCCCGCCTTTGAGCTTCAGGCTCCCTTCTTCCGAAAAGCGGGAGGTCTGCACACCACTCAAAGAGCCAGGCTCCCGATTTAAGTGTTGTAGGGTTATTTCAAAATCATTCACGCATCGGGCAGGCGAAAAGCTTGACCGCGAATAGTATGTGAACTATTCAACTTTTATATACTAATTTTACATGTTTTTTGGCGTGAAGTCAAGAGTTTTCAACGGCAGAATCAGAAAATATACAATATTTTAAAAAAGTTTAAAAAAACTATTGACATTTCACAACTGTTATGATATCATGTTGTCGTGATAAAGAGATGTTGAAAATGATTTCCTTTCTATGTGCTTGATTACTCCATAAAATTACCTAAAATCCGACGGTCATCCACCGTCGGATTTTACGTTGCAGCGGAAAATGTTTCCGTGTACTCTTGAAAAACCGACCGAAAAGCGCTATAATGTTAGGCAGACAGGAGGAATGGATGTGAAACCCTTTGAAAAGCTTCCCGCGCCCTTTCAATGCGAAGAGGTGCGGCCTTATTATGAGCTGCTGCAGAAAAAAGCTGCCGGACGAGTTTTCAAGCGGATCTTCGATATTTTGATGTCGGTCGTGATGCTGATTTTTCTGTTGCTTCCCATGCTCTTGATCGCGGTGATCGTCAAAGCAACCTCCAAAGGGCATGTCTTTTTTCGTCAGGAGCGCGTCACCACCTACGGCAGACATTTCAAGATCATTAAATTCCGCACCATGGTCGAGAATGCCGAGGCGCTCGGCACGCAGGTCACCACCGACAGCGACAGCCGCGTGACTTCTATCGGCAGATTCCTGCGCAAATACCGCCTTGACGAGCTGCCTCAGGTGTTCAATGTGCTGGGCGGCAGCATGTCTATCGTCGGCACGCGCCCCGAGGTGCCGCGCTATGTCGATCGGTATGAAAAGGAATACTACGCCACGCTGCTGCTGCCTGCGGGTATCACATCCTTGGCGTCCATTATGTACAAGGACGAGGAAAAGCTGCTGTCCTCCGCCGAGGATGCCGACCGGGTCTATATGGAGCAGGTGCTCCCGAAAAAGATGGAATACAATCTGGAATACCTGAAAAACTTCGGCTTTTGGTCTGACATCGGCTTGATGTTCAAAACGGTAAAGGAAGTAATCTCTTGATATCGACAGTGGTCGGCTCGACGGTGAGCCGACCATTTTATGCCCGTGCGCTTTTTCTTGCTTTGTGACTTGTATAAATGAAAAGAATGGTGTATAATAACAATAATATCTAAAAAACGGTGATCGTTATGAAGCTTCATCTGAAACGCGACGTTACGTCAGAGGATGTCTGCTTTGCCGTGTTCGACGAATCGGGTGTTTTGAAGTACCGCGCGCTGTCCGTCGTCACCAAAGTAACCAAAAAAACCAATCTTCTGCTGTGTAACAACAGCGGCGAAACGGTGGCAAAGATCCGTCGGCTGCCCATTGTCGGCACCTACACCTTCGTCCTGCGCGTCAAAAAATCACACATCACATTTGTGATCGTCCCGGTCAAAACGGGCGTGCTCTCCTATTTTTACGGCAACAACTGGCACATCAACGGCAGCATCGCCGCCAAGGATTTCACCATCATCGACGTCGACAAGACCGTGATTCTCAGCCACCGCAAGCATGCGGACTACTGCACGCTGGAGATATTTGACGAGGACAACGAGCTGTTCTGCGTCTCGGCTGCGATCTGCGCCAATCTCATCAACATCGTGGAAAAGCCCGTGGCGCTGGAGGCGGGATGCTAGTTTCCGTTTGCTTTTTTACAAGATAACGAATTTCACAGAACTATCACGGAGGTAATTTTATGGATAAACTGTTAAAGCTAATGTGTAAGAACTCACAATTCTCCACCGCAGAGCTGGCGGCTATGCTCGGCGAGCCGGAGGACTATATCAAGGCGCAGATTAAGGAGTATGAAAACAAGGGCGTCATCAAGGGCTATCAGGCGATCGTCAACTGGGAGGATATGGATGACAGCTTCGTCGAGGCATTGATCGAGCTGCGCGTCGCGCCCAAAAAGGAGACCGGCTTTGACGATATCGCCGAGATGTGCATGGCGTTCGACGAGGTGGAGTCGGTTTATCTGATGGCGGGCGTGTATGATCTGGCGCTGATCGTGCGCGGTCAGACCATGCAGGATATCGCCATGTTCGTCGCAAAGAAGCTCTCGACCATCGACGGCGTTCTGTCCACCGGCACGCACTTCATCATGCGCCGCTACAAGGATCGGGGCGTCAATCTCACCTCGTTTAACGGAGAAAAAGACGAGAGGAGCTTGATCCTGTGATAGACTATTCCAAGTATCTCAACAGCAGCATCCGATCGCTCAAGCCCTCGGGGATCCGCAAATTCTTTGATATCGCAAACGAGATGGAAAATGTGATATCGCTGAGCATCGGCGAGCCGGATTTTCAGACGCCGTGGCATATCCGCGACGAGGGTATCCGCAGCTTGGAAAAGGGCAGGACCTGGTACTCGCCCAACCGCGGCTTTGCCGATCTGCTCAAAGAGATCACAAACTACTACGAAAGGCGTTTTTCGCTTACATACAACCCCGCGGAGCAGACGCTCGTCACGGTCGGCGGCAGCGAGGCGATCGACTTGGCGTTTCGCACCATCGTCGAGAAAGGGGATGAGGTCATCATTCCCCAGCCGGCATTTGTCTGCTACAATCCGCTGTGCACGATGGCGGGCGGCATTCCCGTCAACATCAACACCAAAAATGAAGATAATTTCCGCCTGAAAGCGGCGGATCTGGAAAAGGCGATCACACCCAAAACCAAGATGGTCGTGCTGCCGTTCCCGAATAACCCCACCGGCGCGATCTTGGAGCGCCGCGATCTGGAGGAGATCGCCGAGGTCGTCAAGCGCCATGATCTGATCGTGCTCTCGGACGAGATCTACTGCGAGCTGACCTACGGCGGCAGGAACCACGTCTCCATCGCCTCCGTCGACGGCATGTACGAGCGCACCATCGTCATCAACGGCTTCTCCAAATCCTACGCGATGACGGGCTGGCGGCTCGGCTATGCGCTGGGTCCCGCCGAGATCATCGCGCAGATGACCAAGCTGCACCAGTACGGCATTATGTCCGCACCCACCACCGCCCAGTACGCGGCGATCGAAGCGCTGCGAAACGGCGACCGCGACGTCAACCATATGCGCGACGAATACGACATGCGCCGCCGTCTGGTCGTCGACAGCTTCAACGAGATGGGGCTTTCCTGCTTTGAGCCGCTCGGCGCGTTTTATGTCTTTCCCTGTATCCGCTCCACGGGGCTCAGCTCCGAGGAATTCTGCACCCGCCTGATCATGGAAAAGCATGTGGCGGTCGTCCCGGGCAACGCCTTCGGCGAATGCGGCGAGGGATTTGTCCGCGTGTCCTATTCCTACTCCCTCAAGCACTTGAAGGTTGCGCTGCGCCGCATCCGTGAATTCTTGGAGGAGCTGCACGATGGAGATTAAACTAAAGGCGCCCGCCAAGATCAACCTGTCCCTCGACGTGCGCGGCAAGCGCCCCGACGGCTATCACGAGCTTTCGACCGTCATGCAGACCGTCAGCCTGTACGACGAGATCACTATGACCGACAACGACAGCGGCAGGGTGACGATCTCCTGCGACTATGCGGGCGTTCCCTGCGACGACCGAAACATCTGCGCGAAAGCCGCCTACAAATTCTTTGACTACTGCCGTCTGCCCGTATCGGGCGTGCATATCCGTATCGATAAGACCATCCCAACTCAAGCGGGGCTTGCCGGCGGCAGCAGCGACGGCGCGGCTGTCATCGTGGGGCTGAATCAGCTTTTCAACACCAAGCTCAGCCCGAAGGAAATGCTCGACATCGGCGAGCGCGTCGGCGCGGATGTGCCCTTCTGCATCGAGGGCGGCACCAAGCTGTGCACCGGCATCGGCGCGACGATGAAAAAGGTCCCGTCACTGCGCGACGTGTGTCTCGTCATCTGCAAGCCCGACACGGTCAGCGTATCCACCGCCGAGGCGTATCAAAAGGTCGACGCGCTTGCGCCGCACCCCTGCTTTACCGACGAAATGGTCAAGGCGCTCTACAGCCGCGACCTCTTTATGATCACCTCGACGATCTTCAATGACTTTGAGCTCGCGCTGCAGATCCCCGAGGTCAACGCCATCAAAAAGCGCATGCTCGACCTGAAAGCAAAGGGCGCGGGCATGTCCGGCTCCGGCTCGGCTGTATTCGCCGTTTTCTCCTCCGAGAGCAGGGCAAAAAAATGCGCCGAAGCGCTAAAAGCCGACTATCCGCAGACTTTTCTCTGTCAGCCCGTCAAAATCGGCTGTTCAATTGAATAAAACGCCACAACCTGCCCATCATCTATTTATCAACAGAAAGGCAGGTTGTTTTTATGAAAGCATTTCTCAAAGCCGCGTGCGTGGCGTTCATCCTCACGGTGGTTTACACGATGATCCCCTTTCAGGCGTCGTGCTCCGATATCTCGCGTGAGGTGTTCCGCCTGCACATCCTCGCCAATTCCGACTCGGCGGACGATCAGGCGTTAAAGCTTTTGGTGCGCGACAGGGTGCTCGAAGCGTCACAGGCGCTATTTGAGCAGGCGCAGACCAAGGAGGAGGCGGAAACGCTGGTGAAATGCAACCTGCACATGCTCTGCGAGGTCGCGGCGCGCACCGTGCAGGACAGCGGCTGTAACTATCCCGTGCGCGCCGAGCTGACGCGCATGTACTTTACGACCCGACACTATGAGAAATACACGCTGCCCTCGGGCATGTACGACGCACTGCGCCTGACCATCGGCGCGGGAAAGGGACATAACTGGTGGTGCGTGATGTTCCCGTCTCTTTGTATCAACACCGAGGAGACGGGCGACCGAAAGACGAAAGAAACGCTGGGCGACAAGGATTATCACATCATCCGCGAAAAACAGCCCGAATATAAATTCTTTGTGATCGAGATGTTTGAATCCATCCGCAGGATGGTGCAGGCATCCGATTAGGTGACCATATGCTACGATTTATCTTAGGAAGAAGCGGCACGGGCAAGACTGCCGCGATCCATGACCGCATACAGGAGCTGGTAAAGGGCGGCGAGGAACAGGTGCTGCTGCTCGTTCCCGACCAAAGCTCCTTTGAGACCGAAAAAGCCTTTCTTGACCGCTTGGGCGCGAAGCTGTGCAGGCGCGTGGAGGTGTTCGGCTTCGACGGTGGGCGCGAAGCTGTGCAGGCGCGTGGAGGTGTTCGGCTTCGACGGGATGTGCCGCTATGTGTTTGCGCAGACGCGCAGCGTGCCCGTCAATGTGATCGACAACGGTACCCGCGCGGTGCTGATGAATGTCGCGCTGGAACAGCTCAGCGAGAAGCTTACGCTGCTCAGATCACGCCGTTCCCGCGCCGTGTCGGACATGCTGCTCCACACGCTGTCCGAATGCAAAAAGAGCGGCATCACGACCGACATGCTGCGCGATGCCGCCGAGAGCATCGGCGATCAGACCCTCAGCGTCAAGCTCAGCGAGACCGCGCTGGTGCTCGACGCCTTTGACGCGCTGCTCGGGCAGAGCTATATCGACCCGCTGGACGACCTCGAACGGCTGAAAACGATCCTGTTGAAGAATCCCGAACTGTTTCATAACCGGGTGCTGCTGATCGACTCATTCAGCGGCTTTACAAAGGTGCAGCTGGACATCATCCAGATCCTGCTCTCGCGCTGCCGCGAGGTCATTGTCGCGCTGACCCTCGACCCGGAAAACGAGGACAGCAGCGAAGAGCTCTTTGCGGTATCGCATGAGACATATAAGGCGCTCAAAAGCATGGCGAAGCGCGACTTTGTCGACATCAAGACGCCCGTCAAACTGACAGAGCCGCGGCGGTTTGCCCATGACGATCTCGCTGCCCTGGAAGCGAATGTGTTTCGCCGCGACGTCTCCGAGCAAGAGACGGGGCACCCTCCTATCACCGTCTACAGCGCCGCCGATCTCTATGACGAATGCGAATTCACGGCGCGTCAGATACGCCGTCTGGTGACGGAAGGCGGCTGCCGCTGGCGCGATATCACGATCATCTGCCGCGACACAAAGGAATACCGCGGTATCCTCGACGTCATGCTCGAAAAGTACGACATCCCGTACTTCATGGACAGCCGTCGGGATGTGACCGTCAAGCCCGCCGTGCGGCTGCTCAACGCGATCTTCCGCCTGACGACGGAGGGCTTTGCCCGCGAGGATTTCCTCGCGCTGCTGAAAACAGGGCTGACCGGTCTCTGCGAAAAGGAGATCAGCGACTTCGAACAATACATCTACATCTGGAACCTCAGCGGCAAGCGCCTCTGCGAGCCGTTCACGCTCAATCCGCGCGGCTATGCCGAGGATTTCACCGACGCCGACAAAGAGCGTCTGGCAGTCGCCGAGCAGGTGCGCAGAAGCATCGCCGAACCGCTGCTCGCCTTCAAAGAGAACAGCAAGGGCAAAACCGTGCGCGAGATCACCGCGCTGCTCTGGCAATTGCTGGAAAAGCTTGACGCACCGAACGCGCCCTCCGCGCTCTATGACGTCTTGGAGAGCGGAGAGGAAAAGGGACTCGGCGCCGAGCAGGTGCGCGTCTGGAGCCTGCTGATGGACGCGCTGGACAAAACCGTCGCGGCAGTGGGGGACATGACGCTCTCGCTCGAGCGTTATTTCGAGCTGCTGACGATCCAAATTTCCAATATCGAATTTTCTCAGATCCCGCAGACCCTTGACTGCGTCTCTGTCACCACCGCACAGCGCGTGCGCGATTCCTCACAGAAGGCGGCGTTTTTGATCGGCTGCTGCGACGGCAAGTTTCCCGCCGTTCCGCGCGCCGCCGGGCTGTTCTCCGACTACGAGATCAAACAGCTCTTGCTCAATGACATCAATATCAGCGACGATTTTTCCTATATCGCGAACCTGGAAACCTATATGGCGTACAACGCGCTCACGGCGCCCTCTCACCGCCTGTTCATCAGCTATCCCTGCATGAGCATGGACGGCGAGCGCAGCAAGCCCTCACCGATCGTCACCGAAGTCTTGAAAGTCTATCCCAAGCTTCCTGTCTCCGACCGTCTCGACTATGACAGCATCAAAGAGTCCATGCTCGCGCTCACACCTGCCTTTGAGGAATATGCCCGCTCGCTTTCGGAGCACCGCCGCGAGCTTGGGGGCTTGGGCGAGTTTTTCCGCACCAATCCGCGCTACGCCACCGGTGTTGAAGCGGTCAGGCGCGCGCTTGACCATACGCCGTTTCGCATCGAAAAGCCCGAAAACGCGCGGCTGCTTTTCGGCGAGAATCTCACGATCTCCGCCTCTCAGGTGGAAAAGTTCAGCGAGTGCCGCTTTGCCTATTTCTGCAACTACGGTCTGCGCATCCGCGAGCGGCTAAAAGCCGAGATCAATCCGATGGAATACGGCACGCTGGTGCACTACATACTCGAGCGCTTCTTTACGCGGTATTCTAAAGCCGCATACGCCGCCATGACGGATGAACAGCTCATGGAATTCATCCGCGCCACGGTCACTGACTATCTCGAAGGCTATCTCGGCGGCAGCGCCACCAAGGAACAGGCATTTCTCTATCGGCTGGAGGTGCTCTGTCACCATGTCCTGCTGATGCTGCGCCATCTGACAGAGGAGCTGTGCCAGAGCGACTTTGACGTCGCCGACTGCGAATTAATAATCGGCGGCGACATCCCCGCCTACACGATCAAGCTGCCGACGGGCGAAAATATCGCCGTCTGCGGCAGCGTCGACCGCGTCGACATCATGCACACCGACGGTGGCGACTATCTTCGCATCATCGACTATAAAACGGGCGCCAAAGCCTTCAAGCTCTCCGATATCCTCTACGGTCTGAATCTGCAAATGCTGCTCTATCTGTGCTCCATCAAGCGCGAGGGCGTGCAGCGCTACGGCGAATTTACGCCCGCCGGCATTCTCTACATGCCCGCCGTGGTGCCGAACATCAGCGCCGACGGCATGGATGAGGCGGCGATCCGGCGCAAGATCAACGACGAATTCAAGATGAACGGGCTCCTGCTCGACGATGTGCGCGTCATCAAGGGCATGGACAAGACCGAAGGGGCTACCTACATCCCCGTCAAGATCAAAAACGGCGACAGCGTCAAAAATGACAGTCTCGCGACGCTCGAACAGTTCGGCGCGATCTTCCGCAAGCTCAACGACACTGTCGCACAGATGGGCGAAAAGCTTTTCGGCGGCGATATCGCAGCCGCCCCGCTCAAAGGCGGCGCGGACGCCTGCCGGTACTGCCCGTATGACAGCGTCTGCGGCTACCGCAGGAGCGAAGGTGTCAACGTATTCAAGATGAAAAACGACGAGGTGTTTGAACGCCTCGACAAAGAACAGAACGGAGGTGATCGGTCATGACGCGCGAATGGACCCCGCAACAGCTGAACGCCATCACCGCCGTCGGCGGGTCGGTGCTCGTCTCGGCGGCGGCAGGCTCGGGAAAGACCGCCGTTCTTGTAGAGCGCGTGATCCGCATGATCACCGACAAAAAGCACCCCGTCGACGCGGACAGGCTGCTGGTCGTCACCTTCACGCGCGACGCCGCCGCAGAGATGAAGCAGCGCATCTCTCAGACGCTAACCGATCTGCTCCGCGACGACCCGCTCAATCCGCAGCTGCTCCGACAGAGCAGGCTGCTTTACACCGCGACCATCTGCACCATCGACAGCTTCTGCGGCGAGCTGGTCAAGGAGTATTTTCACACCCTCGGCGTCTCCGCCGACTACCGCATCGTCGACCCCGCCGAGCTGGAGCTGCTAAAAGCAGCCGCCATGGACAGCGCCATGGAGGATTTCTACAATGCCGACAACGGCGGATTCTCCGCGCTGCTCGACGCCTTTGCCGGAAAGGGCGGCGACCTCAACCTGAGAAAGACCGTGCAGAAGATACACAGCTTTCTGGAGACCCAGCCGTTTCCCGAACAGTGGCTCGACGACATGCTGCAAAGCTACGGCGAACGCGACGTCACCGCCTCGCTCTGGGGCAGGATCCTCATCGATTACGCCGTCCCCGCCGCCGCGCACTGCGTCAATCTCTGCGAAAGCTCATTGAAGCTGCTGCTTGAAGCGGACGATAAGCTTAAAAACAAGCTCGCCCCGATCATCGAGGACGATTTAGTCTATTTTCAGCGCCTGCAAGAAAAGCTCCTCGGCGACGACTGGGACGCGATCGTCACCGCTGTGCAGGGCTTTACCGCCAAGCAGCTGCGCGCGCCGAACGGCTACACCGACGACCCGATCAAGCTTGCCGTCGCCGCCAACCGCAACAGCGTCAAGGACGCGGTCAAGCGCTTGCAAAAATACTTCTGCCGCACCCAGCAGGAGGCGGGCGCGGAATTTGCGGAATTGCAGGACTTGGTGCGTGTGCTCTTTGACCTCACGCGCCACTACATCGAGCGGCTCGATCAGCTAAAGCATAAGAAAAACGTGCTGACCTTCTCCGATACCGAGCTGCTGACGGTGCGCCTGCTGGCTCATCCCGACGGCAAGGGCGGCTATGAAAAGACCGCGCAGGGGAGAGAGATCGCCGACCGCTTCGACGCGGTCATCGTCGACGAGTTTCAGGACGTCAACGACGTGCAGAACCTGATTTTCAACTGCGTCTCTCAAAACGAGGAAAACCTGTTCACCGTCGGCGACGTAAAGCAGTGTATCTACGGCTTCCGTCAGGCAAAGCCGCAGATCTTCGTCGGCAGAAAAGCGCGCTATGCCCGCTACGACAATAACGACCCGCAATTTCCCGCCACGATCATTTTAGACAAGAATTTCAGGAGCCGCGCCGAGGTCTGCGACACGGTCAATGTCATCTTTTCTCGCCTGATGACCAAGGACACCGCGCAGATGGATTATACCCGCGAGGAATATCTCAACGTCGGCTTTCCGTACGAACCTGCAAGCGGCTGTGAGACCGAGCTTGCGCTCATCGACACCTCTTCCTTTGAGGAGGGAGAGCCGATCGAGTTGGAAGCGGCATGGATCGCCCGCCGTATCCGCGAGATCATGGCATCCGATTTTTTGGTAACAGACGGTGCGGCGCGCCGCCGACCTACCTACGGCGACTTTGCGGTCATGCTGCGCAGCGCCAAAAACAGCGCCGCTATCATTGTCAAGACCTTGATCGACAGCGGCATCCCCGCCTACAGCGAGGAAAAGGAGAGCGCCTTTGACACCTTGGAGGTCAAGCTTTTGCTCAACCTGCTGCGCGTCATCGATGACCCCGCGCTCGATATCCCCCTGCTTTCCGTTTTGTGCAGTCCCATCTACGGCTTCACGCCCGACGAGCTGGCGCAGATACGCGCCAAGAGCCGCTACACCTCGCTGTATGCTTCCTTACAGGCGAGCAGCAGGGAGAATGCCAAGATCACCGCGTTCCTGTCACAGCTTGCCGCCCTGCGCGCCTGCGCCTGCGTCATGTCCGTCGACGAGCTGATCGGCAGGGTGCTGGAGCAGACCTCGCTCGGCGCGATCACCTGTGCGGTCAGCGGCGGCGATACACCGCTGAAAAACATCAATCTGGTGCGCCATTTCTCGCGCAGCTATGAGTCGGGCGGCGGCAAGACCCTGTCGGATTTTGTCTTTTACATCGACCGCCTGATCGACAACGGGGTAGAGCTGCCGGAAGCGAACGGCGGCGACGCCGACGCGCTCAACGGCGTGCGCGTGCTCAGCGTCCATAAATCCAAGGGCTTGGAATACCCGTTTTGCTTTTTGGCAGGCACGGCAAAGCGGTTTAATAAGATGGATCTGAATTCCGACATCCTGATCGACAATGTCGCGGGCTTGGGCATCAAGCGCAAGGCGGGCGTCTGCCGCTACAACACGCTGCCGCGGCTCGCGGTGGAGATCGAGATCGAGCGCAACGAGCTTGCCGAGGAGCTGCGCATCCTCTATGTCGCGCTGACCCGCGCCAGAGAAAAGCTCCTGCTCGTCGGTTCACTCGCCAACGCCGAGAAATACATCGCCGACATGGCGTCCAAGCTGATGTTCGGCGGCATCATCGACCCCTACACGGTCACAGACGCCAAAAAGCCGCTCGATTGGCTGATGCTCTGCGCACTCGCCAATCCCTCGTCGCGCAAGGACATGCTGCCGCCCTCCGAGCAGATCACTTTGCGCGAGGACTATCCCGCTTGGCATTTCCGCTTGGTCAACACGCCCGAGCAGATCATTTCTCCTGTCAATAGCGAGGAGCTACTGCAAACGGAGGAGACAGCTCCCGCCGACGAGACGGACTTTGCCGCGCTGCTGAGTTGGAATCTGTCCTATCGGTACCCGTATCTCACCGCGACAGAACTGCCTCAGAAGGTCAGCGCTTCACAGATCGCGCATGCCCAAAGCGGCGACTACTTTGAGAGGATCATCGCAAAGCCCGGATTTCTCAGCCGCGAACACAGCACCGCGGTAGAGCGCGGCTCGGCGCACCATCTGTTTTTGCAATACTGCGACTTTGCCGAGGCGCGAAGGGATATCGGCGCGGAGATCGAGCGCCTGCAAAACGAAGGTGCAATCAGCCCGGAACAGGCAGCGCTGATCGACCGCGACGGCTTGTTGCGCCTGCTGCGCTCTAAGCTGTTTGACCGCGTGATCGCCTCCGATCATATCTACCGCGAGGAGCGCTTCACAGTCAAGATCTCTCCGTCGCTTCTCGATGACGCCTATCCCGCGTCGGAGGAGTGGATCGTCATGCAGGGCGCGGTCGACCTCGCCTTCGAGGAAAACGGCAGCTTGGTGATCGTCGATTACAAAACCGACCGCGTGCGCGAGATCGAAAAGCTCGCCATGCTTTACGGCAAACAGCTTTTGCTCTACCGCGAAGCCATGCGGCAAATGCTGGAGATCGAGGTCTCCGAATGCCTGATCTGCTCCATCGCGCTCAACGATGTGATCAAGGTCTTATAACGTAAGCCCATAGCCAAATCGGTTATGGGCTTTTGGCTTACCGAAACGAAAAATAGCGCGTGTTCCTGTTGACGGAATCCGCTCGATAGCGTATAATAAAATGGTATAGAATCATGATCGGTTTTTTAAAACTGTTTTACAAAGAAACAATGATAAGGGTGAACCATGATGAACAATTTACAAATGCTGGAAAAGTACACAGCGGAAAATCCAAACGCGTCGGTGCTTTTTGATGAAGCCCACACCAAGGGCATTACCTATGCCCAGCTCAACGACCTGAGCGGCAGGGTCTACGCCTATCTTTCGGAAAACGGCGTCGGCAGGGAGGACTTTGTCCTGATCAATCTGCCGCGCGGCATCATGCCGATCATCGCGATGATCGGCGTGTGGAAGGCAGGCGCTGCGTGGGCGCTGGTAGAGGACACCTACGCACCCGAGCGCATCGACTATATCCGCAACGACTGCGGCTGTAAGACAGAGCTGTCCGCAGCGAACTGGGAGGAGATCATGTCGGGCGCGTCCAAGAGCGGCTTTGTAGATGCCGATGACCACGACGCGGCGTATGCGATCTACACCTCCGGCACCACAGGCAATCCCAAGGGCGTGCTCCACGAGTACGGCAACCTCAAGCGCGCGGTAGACTCCATCAGCGTCAACGGCGAAAATCCCTTTAACGGCAAGGACAGGCTCGCTCTGCTCGCGCCGATGAACTTTGTCGCCTCGGTCATCGTCATCTTGAAGGCGCTGAGTATCTGCGGCGGCAAGACCTTTGTCGTCAGCTACGCCACCATCAAAAATCCCATGGCGCTGAAAAAATTCTTCTTGGAGAAGCGCATCACGATCACCTTCCTCACGCCGTCCTATGTCCGCATGCTCGGCAACCAAACGGGACCGTTTTTGCGCATGCTCTTTGTCGGCAGTGAGCCCGCGAACAATGTCTATAACAAGAACCTCGACCTGATCAATATTTATGCCGCCTCCGAGAGCGGCTTTGCCGTCGGCGTGTTCAAAATCGACAGGTCTTACGAGACCTGCCCAATCGGAAAGCCCGAGATCGACTGCAAGATCACACTGCTGACCGAGGAGGGGGAAGAGGCGCCCGACGGCGAGATTGGCGAGCTCTGCTTTGATAATCCCTTTGTGCGCGGCTACATCAATCTGCCCGAGGAGACCGAAAAAGCCTTCCAAAACGGCGTCTACCACACGGGCGACCTCGCGCGCATGGACGAAAACGGCAACTATGTGCTGCTCGGACGCTCGGGCGATATGATCAAGATTAACGGCAACCGCATCGAGCCCGCCGAGATCGAGGCATCTGTCAAGCAGGTGCTCGGCATCGACTGGGCGGCGGCGCGCGGCTTTGAGGAGAACGGCAAGAGCTATCTATGTGCCTATTACACCGCCGATGTCGCGGTCGACCCCGACGTCATGCGCACGGAGCTTGCCAAGCGCCTGCCTTACTATATGATCCCCGCTTATTATATCAAAATTGACTCCGTGCCGCTCAAGGCAAACGGCAAGATGGACAGAAAGGCGCTGCCCAAGCCCGACGCCTCCAACTTCCAAACCGACTATGCCGCACCCGAGAACGAGATCCAGCAAAAGCTCTGCGACGCCATGGCAAAGGTGTTGAAGCTGGAGCGCTTCGGTATCAACGACGATTTCTATGAGCTGGGCGGCGACTCGCTCGGCTCGATCAAGGTCATCACCGAGAGCGAGCTGCCCGGGCTGAACGCGAGCGAGATCTTCCGCGGCAGAACGCCGAAGAAGATCGCGGCGCTCTATGAAGAGAGCCACGCCAACGACGACGGCGAAGCGCCCGAGCTCAAAAATGCCCGTGCGATGAAGGTCGCCCATCCGCTGACGGCGGAGCAGCTCTACATGGTGGATTATCAGCTCTACACCCCGAAGTCGACGATGTACAACCTCTTCACGATGATGAAGCTGGACAAGGAGCTGTTTGACATGCAGAAGATGGCGGACGCCATGCACACCGCCATCCGCAATCATTCGGCGCTGCTGACGACCTTCGACTTCAATGACGACGGCGAGATCGTTCAGCATTACACCCCCGAGGTGCTGCAGGACATTCATGTAGAGAAGCTCAGCGAGTTTGAATTCAATAACATCAAGGATCATCTGGTGCAGCCCTTCAAGATCATCGGCGGCTGCCTGCACCGCTGCCGCGTCTTTGAGACCGAAAAAAGCGGCTATATCTTCTTTGACGTGCACCACACACTCTTCGACGGCACTTCGCTGAAGGTGTTCATGCAAAACGTCGGCAAGGCGTACATGGGCATGCAGCCCGACCCCGATCTGTACTACCTGATCCTGCAAAACCGCGAGGACGAGGCGAAAACCGCCTTTTATGAGGAGAGCAAGCAATACTTTGAGGAGCGTTTTGCCGGTGTTGAATGGTCGTGCTATCCCAAGACCGACCACGAGTCCCGCGAGAACGAGATGGGTGAGCTGTTCGCGCCGATCGGCATCGAGCAGCCGCAGATGAAGGCGATGGAGCGCCGCTACCGTATCAGCCGCAACGAGTTCTTTATCGCCGTCGCCGCGCTTGCGATGTCCATCTATAATAAGAAAAACGACATCAAGCTGTCATGGATCTATAACGGACGCGAGGACATGCTCGCCATGAATTCCGTCGGACTGCTGTTCCGCGACCTGCCCGTCGGCGTGCGCCTGAAAGAAGAAACGACCCTGCGCGAGCTGTTCGCCGACGTTCACGAACAGGTGCAGAAGGGCATTGAGCACAGCTGCTATCCCTATGTGGACATCCACAACCAGGCGGGCGGCAGCGAGGCGGCATACCTGCTCTATCAGCAGGATATCCGCGACATGGGCGGCTTTGAGGGCATGGACGTCGAGACGATCGACATCCGCCAGAACCAGGCGGCTTCCCAGACGATGCTCGATATGGAGATCCTTGACGGCGCCGACGGCTTGGTGCTGATGATCGACTACACCGCCAGTCTCTACGACGACGAGAGCATGGAGACCTTTAAGGATATTTTTGTCCGCGTCGCACAGGGCTTGGTCACATACGACTCGCAGACCGATATCACCATCAGCGAGCTGCGCAAAGCTTACGCCAACAAAAAGAACCTCTTTGAGACCATCAAAGGCGTTTTCAGGAGAAAGAAATGACAGAAGAATCCATTCGCAGGATCCGTGATAGCTACGGCGAGAACCGCCCCGTCACGGACGGATATGAACCTTCTCT
>CACZWQ010000034.1:63822-68037 GCA_902784855.1 uncultured Ruminococcus sp.
CCAAGCCTCCCGTCGGTGAGCTGCGGTGGAAGGCACCCGAGCCCGTTGAGGACAGCGACACGGTGCGGGAAGCGTATTATAACGGAAAAACACCGATTCAGACCGCGTGGCCGACCGAGCAGGCGTCGTTTTATCCGCAGGGCGAGGACTGCCTGTATCTGAACATCTGGAAAAACCTCGCCGATGAAACGGCAGGCAAGCCCGTCATGGTGTTTTTCCACGGCGGCTCCTACGGCTGGGGCGGTACCGCCGACCCGATGTACAACGGGCGAAGCTTCGTCAGCAAACAGCCGGATATCATCTTGGTCACGGTCGGCTACCGCGTCGGCTTGATGGGATTTGTCGATCTGTCCTATCTGGAGGGCGGCGACGCCTATCCCGACGCGCCGAACCTCGGTATCCTCGACCAGATCGAGGCGCTGCGCTGGATACAAAAAAATATCGCCGCATTCGGCGGCGACCCGCAGAATGTCACGATCTTCGGCGAATCGGCGGGCGGCGGCAGCGTCTCTCTGCTGCCGATCATCCACACGGCAAAGGGCTTGTTCCGCCGCGTGATCGCCGAAAGCGGCTCGGTGGCGCTGACCTTCTCGAAGGAGGAATGCCGCGAATTCTCACGGCGGCTGATGCATGAAGCGAAAACCGGCTCCATGCAGGAGCTGTTGAGCCTCAGCGAATCCGAGCTGATGAAGATCAATGAAAAGCTCAACCAATACAACAACTTTCCGCAGCGCGACGGCAGGCTGATCCCTCTGAATCCCTATTTGGCGTATGAGAGAGGGGAGACCGCGGACATTGACCTGATGATCGGCACCAACTCAGAGGAGATGAATTACTGGATCGGCGAGATCGGCGGCATCGTGCCCTTCCGTTTCAGCATCCCCGTCAAGTTTGAAAACGACTTGAAGCATCTGCCGCCCGCCGACCGCAAGCGCGTGAAGCAGTTTCTGGACGGCATGAAGGGGCACAGCATGTGGCGCATGGCGCGGTTCTATGACGAGATGATGTTCCGTCTGCCCGCCGTCGAGCAGGCGTCCCTGCACAGCCGCAACGGCGGCAAAGCCTATATGTATTACTGGACAGTCCCGTCGGCGCTGCCGCTGCGCAAGGCGTGCCACGCGGTTGAGCTCGCCTATGTGTTCGGCAACCTGGAAGAGACGATCTACACGGGCGAGGTCGCGGACGAGACCCTGTCCGATACCGTCATGCAGATGTGGACGAATTTTGCCCGCACGGGTGACCCGTCGGTCGAGGGGCTTGCATGGGCGCCTTACATGGAACACGCGCGGGACACGATGGTCATTTCCCGCGAACCGCAGCTGAAAAACGATGTGCTGGGCGCACGCAGAAGGCTGCTTTCACCGCTGCTGCGTCACATGATCAACCCGTCCTACGCGACGCTCGATTACAACGTGCCGTTTATCAGAAAAACAGCGGCAGGCGTCCTGGCTCTGGCAGCAGGCATCGCGGGGATCACGTTACTTGCCGTAAAACTGGGAAAGAAAGGGAAACCATGAAAAAAGCAGCCGTCATGATCATGCTCGCCGTTTTTGTCCTGCTGACAGGATGTGGGCAAAATGAAAGTCAAGCGGCGTCCTACACACAGATCACGCAGGAGGAAGCCATGCGGATGATGGAAAAGGACGACGGTCATGTCATTGTCGACGTGCGCCGTCAGGATGAATTCGACGCGGGACATATCCCGGGCGCGATTCTGATCCCGAATGAGAACATCATCGACAGTCCGCCGATCGAGCTGCCCGATTTTGATCAGGTGATCCTGATCTATTGCCGCAGCGGCAACCGCAGCAAGCAAGCCTCACAGAAGCTCGCCGACATGGGCTACCGGAATGTCTATGAATTCGGCGGTATCAATACGTGGCAGGGCGAAATCACAACAGAATAATATGTTTGTGCAGGGGCTGTCGGACGGCAGTCCCTGCGTATTTCCTCCCCTCAATTATACAAAATACTCATTTTGTATAATTATTCCGATAAAGAATCATAACCCCTATTTTCTGTGCTATAATAAGATTAAACTAATCAACGGAGTGATGAACGTGGCTGTACGGTTTCAAGACGAGGCGTTTCCGCTGCTAAAGGAATATCTTTTTTATCAGCAGACCATTCGTCAGAAATCTCTTAAAACCATCGACGAGTATTTTTTGGATTTGCGCACCTTTTTCCGCTTTATGAAGATCTTCCGTAAACTGGTGCCTGCCGATACCGAATTTGACGAGATCGCCATCGATGATATCGACTTGGATTTTCTCAAAAAAATCGATTTGACCGACGCCTATGAGTTCATGAACTATATGCAGCGTGAGCGCGGCAACGCGGCATGCGCCCGTGCGCGGAAATGCTCGAGCTTGAAGGGCTTCTTCAAATACCTCACCAAAAAAAAGCATTACTTGGAAAAAGACCCCGTCGAGGAGCTTGAACTTCCCAAAAAGAAAAAATCCTTGCCCAAGTACCTCACACTCGAACAAAGTATCGAACTGTTAAACGCCGTGGACGGCGACAACCGCGAGCGCGATTATGCCATCCTCACCCTCTTTCTCAACTGCGGCTTGCGTGTCTCGGAGATGGCGGGCTTGAATTACACCGACATCCGCAGCGACAACACCATCCGCGTTCTCGGCAAGGGCAACAAGGAACGCGTCATCTATCTCAACGAAGCCTGCCGCAACGCAGTCAACGACTATATGCGCGTGCGTCCCGTTGACGGCGTCAAGGATAAAAACGCCCTCTTTATCAGCCGCAATCACCGCCGCCTATCCGTCAAAACCATTCAGGCGATGGTGTATAAATACCTCGAAAAAATCGGTCTGAGCGCGCAGGGCTATTCCTGCCACAAGCTGCGCCATACCGCCGCGACGCTGATGTATCAGCACGGCGGCGTGGACGTCCGCGTCTTAAAGGATGTGCTGGGTCACGAGAATCTCGGCACCACGGAGATCTACACCCATCTGAGCAACGAGCAGATGAAAAACGCCGCGGAATCCAATCCGCTGGCGCATATCAATCAGAAGAAATGAGCACTGCCCCGCCGATATCGGTCAGCGGCTCTTCCCCACCCAATATTTCGATATTAGAATGATAATGCTCACAAAACGCCCTGATTTTTGTATAATCGGGGTGTTTTGTGATATCACCGAAAAAGAATACGCGGTTTGCGTCCCGAAAGGAAGCGCCGCCGATGAAGCCGTAGTCAAAGCCCGTTAAGCGGATGTGCCCGGGTGCGATCAAAAGCACCTCTGCCCCGTGCGCTTTCAGCGCCCTTGCGACGGACCTGTCCGCAGTGATCGCGGCATGATCATGGACGACCAGCGTGGAACAGCGCGTGTAGCCTTGGTTGACGTTGACGCATTCGATCGCGTTCTTGCGGCAAAAATCCAGCACCGAGGAATCAACGGCGCTCAGCTTTCCATAGAGCCTGCCGCCGAAAAAAAGGCAGTTCAGCCGCACATTATCGGGATATTCCGCCCCGATCTCATTGTTGCAATCAAGCAGGGTAAACACGCGGCCGAGCAGCATTAACACCTGTGTATCGGCATGCCGCCGTTCGGGGATATGGAAGCGCTCGACATTCTCTGTCGGGATGATATGATAACCAAAACCTGCCAGTTCTCGGCAAAAACCGGGGTATTCGTCACTCATGATCACATTTTTCATCAGCTGATCGCCTCAAATGCCTCGCGTATGTTCTTCACGCCGATCAGCGTCGCGTCTTGGCAGCTCAGCCCTTTGAGATTGTGGTACGGCAGCACGATCTTGGTAAAGCCGAGCCGCACCGCCTCGTTGATGCGCAGCTGCGCCTGCGAAACGGAGCGTATCTCCCCCGCCAGACCGATCTCGCCGAACACCACGGCTTTTTCGTCCACCACGGCTTTTTCGTCTACGGGCGTATCCTTGAGACTGCTGATCAGCGCCATCGCGATCGCCAGATCGATCGCAGGCTCGAGCACCCGCAAGCCGCCGACGATGTTGATGTAAGTGTCACTGTTGGAGAAGAAATAGCCCGCGCGCTTTTCAAGCACAGCCAAGAGCATGGAAAGGCGGTTGTAATCATAGCCCGTCGCCATCCTGCGGGCGTTGCCGTAGCCGCTCTGGGTCGCGAGTCCCTGCGTCTCGGCGAGGATCGGGCGGGAGCCTTCGATCGTGCAGGTGACGCAGGTGCCCGAGACATTGGTCGGTCTGCCGGACAGCAGCATG
>CACZWQ010000035.1 GCA_902784855.1 uncultured Ruminococcus sp.
AATTCCCGTTATCTGTCCCGTCAACGGTGACGGCGTTCTGACCGAGGAAGCAGGTCAGTTCGCAGGCCTCACGACCGATGAGGCGAACAAGAAAATTGCCATCCATCTGGACGAAACAGGCGCTCTTTTCGCGCTGAAAAAGATTATCCACCAGTATCCGCACTGCTGGAGATGCAAGTCTCCGATTCTGTTCCGTGCGACCGACCAGTGGTTCTGCTCCGTAGACGACTTCAAGGACGAGGCTGTCAAGGCAATCAACGAGGTCGAGTGGATTCCCGCCTGGGGACAGGAGAGAATCACCTCCATGGTCAGAGAGAGAAAGGATTGGTGCATTTCCCGCCAGAGAAAATGGGGCGTGCCGATTCCGATTTTCTACTGCAAGGACTGCGGCGAGCCGCTGATTGACAAGGCAGCGATGCTTTCCGTTGCCGATGTATTCGCGAAGGAAGGCTCCAATGCGTGGTTTGATCACGACGCGTCCGAGATGCTTCCCGCAGGCACCAAGTGCGCGAAATGCGGCTGCACCTCCTTCGATAAGGAAAAGGATATCATGGACGTATGGTTCGACAGCGGTTCCTCTCATACCGCCGTCGTCAAGCGCCGCGGCTATCTGAATTTCCCCGCAGACCTCTATCTCGAAGGTAATGACCAGTACAGAGGCTGGTTCCAGTCCTCGCTTTTGACCTCGGTCGCGACCGTCGGCACCGCTCCGTACAGGACCGTGCTGACCCACGGCATGATCCTCGATATGGAGAAGCGCAAGATGAGCAAGTCGCTCGGCAACGGCATCAGCCCGCAGGCTGTCATGAAGCAGTACGGCGCGGATGTGCTCAGGCTGTGGGTCGCTTCCTGCGACTACCAGTCGGATGTCAGCATCTCCTTTGACATCCTCAAGCAGCTCTCGGAGGCATACCGCAAGATCAGAAACACCGCCAGATACATTCTCGGCAACCTTTCCGATTTTGACCCCGACACCGACATGGTTCCCCTCGATCAGCTTCTGCCCATCGACAAGTGGGCGATCGCGACGCTGAACGATCTGATCAAAAAGGTGACGGATTCCTATAACAATTACGAGTTCCACATCGTCTACCACAGCATCCACAACTTCTGCGTGGTCGATATGTCGAACTTCTATCTCGATGTGCTCAAGGACAGACTGTACACCGAAAAGGCTGACGGCTTGTCCAGAAAGGCTGCGCAGACGACGATCTATCTGATCCTGAACGCGATGACCAAGATGCTGGCGCCGATCCTCGCCTATACCTCCGACGAGATCTGGAAGTATATGCCGCACGCGGCGGGAGAGGAAGCGAGCCACGTGATCTTCAACGAGATGCCCAAGGCCCTTGACTTTGCGGTCGAGGACGGCTTTATGGCATTCTGGGACGAGATCCACGCGCTCAGAGACGACGTCAAGAAGGCGATTGAGCCGCTGATGAAGGACAAGACCATCAAGGGCTCGCTGGAAGCAAAGGTCACCCTCGCCGCAGGCGGAGAAAAGCTCGCTTTCCTCCGAAAGGCGCAGGATGAACTGGCGGCAGCCTTCATCGTCAGCGAGGTCGCGATCGCCGACAACGGCGGCGAGCTTGCCGTCACCGTCGAAAAGGCGGAGGGCGAGAAGTGCGAACGCTGCTGGTCGGTCAGCAAGACGGTCGGTCAGAACAGCGACCATCCCACGCTGTGCGCACGCTGCTGCGAGATCTTGAAATAAACATCAATAGTATCATAAATCGGTGTGATGTTGATTGCACCGATTTATTTTTAAGGAGTGATATGATGCCATATATCGCGCTCGCCGTCGGAGCTGTGCTGGCGGCACTTGACCAGCTGCTGAAATATCTGGTGGTCAATAATTTTGAGCTGAACCAATCGCAGGTTTTGATCCCCCATATCCTCAACCTCACCTATATCCGCAACGAGGGCGTCGCCTTCGGGATGTTTGCGGGCATGCAGTGGGTGTTTATCGCGCTGACGGTCGTCATGCTCGGCGCCATCATCTTCTATATGTTCAAAAAGCGCCCCGACAGTAAGTTTTTCTATTTCACCGTGGCGCTGATCATCGGCGGCGGCATCGGCAACCTGATCGACCGTATCGCCTACGGCTATGTGGTAGACTATCTGGCGCTGACCTTCTTCAAGCCCGTCTGCAATTTCGCCGATTACTGCATCACGCTGGGCGTGATCATGCTCGCTGTTTATCTGCTGTTTTTTGCGGACAAAAAGAATAAAAAGGGGAATCTGCATGACGGAGCATGAGCTTGTCTGTGCCGAAAATGCCGTCAGGCTCGACAAATTCCTCGCGACAGCGGACATCGGAATCTCCCGCAGCATGGCGGTAACGCTGATTGAAAGCGGTCAGGTCTCCGTCAACGAAAAGCCCTGCGACAAGAAGCAAAAGCTGAGCGTCGGCGACAGGGTAGCGGTCACGGTGCCCGATCCGGTGCCGTACGAAGCCAAGGCGGAGAACATCCCGCTCGAGATCGTCTATGAGGACAGCGACCTGCTCGTCGTCAACAAGCCGAAGGGCATGGTCGTCCATCCCGCGGCGGGCAACTACGAGGGCACGCTCGTCAACGCGCTGCTCTGGCACTGCGGCGACAGCCTCTCGGGCATCAACGGCGTCTTGCGCCCGGGCATCGTCCACCGCATCGACAAGGATACGAGCGGGCTGCTGATCGTCGCCAAAAATGACGCCTCCCACACTGCTCTCGCCGCGCAGATCAAGGCGCATTCCTTTACGCGCGAATACGAGGCGGTGGTGTTCGGCACGGTGAAGGACGACCGCGGCACCGTGGACGCGCCGATCGGCAGACACCCCGTCGACCGCAAAAGGATGTGCATCACCCCGAAGAACAGCAAAAACGCCGTGACCCATTACGAGGTGATCGCCCGCTACAAGGGCTACACCCATATCCGCTGTGTGCTTGAGACGGGCAGGACCCATCAAATCCGCGTGCATATGGCGTCCCTCGGTCATCCGGTCGCGGGCGACCCCGTCTACGGCGTCAAAAACGAGCGTGTCGGCTTCCCGGGACAGTGCCTGCATGCGCGGAAAATCGGCTTCATCCATCCCTCCACAGGCGCGTATTTGGAGTTTCAATCGGATTTGCCGCCGTATTTTCAGGAATTTTTGCGCAAATTAGAAAATATCAGTAAATAATTTTCAGTTTTTCAAAAAAACACTTGCATTATATTTCTTTATATGATAAAATACTAGAGTGTTTGAAACCGTCGTTACTCGCGACGCGATTCACAATACGGCACAGCCGTCAATATGAAGCTGATAGTCCGCTGCCGGAAGGGTATGAATATCGGAAAAAATTAGGAGGATAAAAATGGACGCATTAAAAACCATCGCTGCCGGTTCAGTGAAAGAAACCACTCCCGAGTTCAGCATCGGCGATACCGTCAGGGTATCCGTCAACATTCGCGAAGGCGAAAGAGAGAGAATTCAGATGTTCGAGGGCACCGTGATTGCCAAAAGAGGCAGCGGTGTTGCAGAGACCTTCACCGTGAGACGTGTGGCTTACGGCGTCGGCGTAGAGAGAGTTTTCCCGCTTCATTCCCCCAACGTTAAGGATATCAAGGTTGTCCGTTACGGTAAGGTTCGCAGAAGCAAGCTCTACTATCTGCGTGACAGAGTCGGTAAGGCTGCTAAGGTTAAGGAACAGATTCGTAAGTAATTCTCGAATAGGCTGAAAGGGAACTGCTTTAGTTCCCTTTTTATCGTATCGGGGTTTTTGATCGACACCGATAATTTGCAGCGTGAAAAGCAGGTGACTGTATGAATACTGAAAAACCGAATAGGCAAACAGACGAACTGGAACAGGATTTTTCGGATGTTGACCTCGCTTTAGACATCGATCCCGAGCCCGACGTGACGGTGGAGCAATTCGGGTCGGAGCTTGTGCCCCACGTGACAGCGGAGGCATTCGGGTCGGAGCTTGCACCACCGGACGTGGTCTTTGCTGAAGATGACGCTTTGGCGCAGGTGGAAACGGAGGAAAAGCCCGCGCAGACTTCTTATAAGAAACGGCTTAAAGTCGCCGATCCCAACAGCGGCGCTGCGGTTCTCTTTGACTGGGTCCGCTGTGTGGTGCTTGCCATCCCCATTGTGGTGATCTGTCTGACCTTTTTGTTCCGCTTGGTGGAGGTCGACGGAAAGTCCATGATGGACACACTTGAAAATGCTGATAAAGTGATCGTCACCGACATGTTCTATCAGCCGCACAACAACGATATCATTGTAATTTCACATGCCACCAATTACAACAAGCCCATCATCAAGCGCGTCATCGCCATCGGGGGACAGACCGTCAAGCTCGACTTCGACAACGAGAAGATCTATGTCGACGGTATCGCACTTGTCGAGCCGTATATCAAGGGCACGACCTTCTCGGGTATCGGCAGATTCGACAGCGATTACCTCGACAAGGACGAGGACGGCAATTTCACCGTGCCCGAGGGCAAGCTGTTCGTGCTGGGCGACAACCGCATGGTGTCCCTTGACAGCCGCAGCCCCGAGATCGGCTTGATCAATGTCAATGACGTGATCGGCAAGGCGCAGTTTGTTGCATTCCCCTTCAACAGGATCGGCAGTGTGTATGACAAATAAGACAACAAAAGCTTATTTCTGTTTCTGATGGAAATAAGCTTTTATACTATCCGGATAAACGGTCTATCCGGATAAACGGTCAATAATGAGGAAAAGAGGTATCACGATGAGCGAAATGCAGACGATACAATACGCGACAGATGCGAAAGGGTTTTATTAGAAGATAGTATGATACTATCCGGATTAACGGTCAATAATGAGGAAAAGAGGTATCACGATGAGCGAAATGCAGACGATACAATGGTTCCCCGGTCATATGACCAAAACCAAACGGCAGATTCAGGCAAGCCTCAAGCTGGTGGACGCGGTGGCGGAGATCATCGACGCGCGCATCCCCGTCAGCAGCCGCAACCCCGATCTGAATAAGCTGATCCAAAACAAGCCGCGCGTGATCTTGATGAACAAGTGCGACATGGCGAATCAGACGGCGACCAAAATGTGGATCGACCACTACGCCAAGCAGGGGATCACCGCCATCGCGGTCGACTGCAAAAGCGGGAGGAACCTCAACAAATTTCCCGCGGCGGTGGACGCGGTCATGCAGGAGCGCATCGAGCGCCTGAAAGCCAAGGGCATGAAGAACCCCACCATGCGCATCATGATCGTCGGCATCCCCAATGTGGGAAAATCCTCCTTCATCAACCGCATCTCCAAGCAGAACCGCGCCAAGGTGGAGGACAGACCGGGCGTGACCCGCGGCAATCAGTGGTTCACCATCAGCAAGAATCTGGAGATGCTCGACACCCCTGGCGTGCTGTGGCCGCGCTTTGACGACAAGCTCGTCGGCGAGCACCTCGCCTTCACGGGCGCTGTCAAGGATCAGGTCGTCGATATCGAGCTGCTGGCGGTGCGCCTGCTCGACTTTTTAAAACAGCTAAAGCCTGCGGATTTTATCTCCCGCTTCAAGCTGGAGGATTTGGAGCTTGAAAACACCGATTCCTATGAGCTGCTGCGCCTGATCGGCAAAAAGCGCGGCATGCTGGTTTCGGGCGGCGAGATCGACACCGAGCGCGCGGCGATCATGCTGCTCGACGAGTTTCGCGCCGCCAAGCTCGGCAGGATCACGGTGGAAATGCCGAATGGGGAATGAAAATGAATTGGTTAGCATTTGAAGAAGAAGCCCGGGCAAAGGGCTATCAGCATATTTGCGGCGTCGACGAAGCGGGCAGGGGACCGCTGGCGGGGCCCGTCTGCGCCGCGGCAGTGATCCTGCCGGCGGGCGTGATCATCGAGGGCGTCAACGACTCCAAGAAGCTCAGCGAGAAGAAGCGCGAGGCGCTCTTTGAGATCATAAAAACCGAAGCGGTCTCATATGCTATAGCATTTTCCACCGTGGAGGAGATCGAGGAGCTGAACATCCTCAACGCCACCATGCTCGCCATGAAGCGCGCGGTGGAGGGCTTGGACGTCAAGGCGGATTACGCGATGATCGACGGTAACCGCTTGCCGCACCTGTCGATCGACAGCGAATGCATCGTAAAAGGCGACGCACAGTCCATGTCCATCGCCTGCGCGTCCATTCTCGCCAAGGTGTCGAGGGACAGGCTGCTGTATCAATATGCCCGCGAGTACCCGCAATACCACTTCGACAAGCACAAGGGCTACGGCACCAAGGTGCATGTCGAGGCGTTGAAGGAATACGGTCCCTGTCCGTATCACCGCCGCAGTTTTTTAAAGAAGATACTCAAATGAACCGCGATATCCCTTATACAAAGAAAGAGATCGGCGACAGGGGAGAATTCTACTGCGTGCAGTATCTGCTGAAAAACGGCTATGAGATCCTGCACCGCAACTACCGCAAATCCTTCGGCGAGATCGATATCATCGCGCGAAGGGACGGCGTCGTTTCCTTTGTCGAGGTCAAGACGCGCCATCATCACCCGATGACGCAGCCGTGGGAAGCGGTCGGTTACCGCAAGCAGCAGCGCATCATCCAAACGGCGCAGGCGTATCTGATCGAATATGACGTGCACGCCTTCTGCCGCTTCGATGTCTGCGAGGTCATCGTCGACAGCAAGACCCTGAACCTGCTGCACCTTCACTATATCAAAAGCGCGTTTGAGTGCAGGTAACAATATTTGTCTTTGCCCGCGCGTTACTCACATGACCGACAAAATTCTGCGGCATCTTAACTGTCCCGACCGAAGAAAGAAAAAGATTTTTTGCGATAATGCGCTGAAATTCCGAGAAAACTTTGACAATCGGCAAATAATAGTGTAAAATAGGTAATTGTGTATTGAGGTTAAAATGAAAGGAAGATTTGTATGTTCTATAACAGCACACAAAATGCATCGGAAGTAGTTTCCGCGGCACAGGCGATCGCGCAGGGTATTTCCAAGGACGGCGGCTTGTTCGTCCCGCAGGAATTTCCCCGATATGACGAGGCGACCTTCCGGGCGCTGCTGCAAACAGACTACAAGGGCAGAGCCAAAAAGGTGTTCTCCGATTTTCTGACCGACTTTACCGAAGAAGAGATCGACGAGTGCGTCGAAAAGGCATACACCGCCGCAAAATTCGGCGGCGATAATCCCGCGCCGATGGCATATACACAGCTCGGCGACACCAAGCTGAACATCCTCGAGCTTTGGCACGGTCCCACCTGTGCGTTCAAGGACATGGCGCTGCAAATCCTTCCGCACCTGCTGACCAAGTCGCTCAAAAAGACCTATGACGGCAAGAACGCCGTCATCCTCGTCGCGACCTCCGGTGACACGGGCAAGGCGGCGCTCGAGGGCTTCAAGGACGTCGAGCATACCAAGATCATCGTATTCTATCCGGTCGACGGCGTCAGCCCCATGCAAAAGCACCAGATGAACACCCAGGAGGGCGAAAACGTCACCGTATGCGCGATCAAGGGCAACTTTGACGACGCGCAGACAGGCGTCAAGAAGATCTTTACCACCCCCGCCATCGCCGAAAAGCTCGCGGAAAACAACATGCTGTTTTCCTCCGCGAACTCCATCAACTGGGGCAGACTGCTGCCGCAGATCGTTTACTATATCTCCGCTTACTGCGACATGGTCAACGACGGCAAGCTCGCCTTCGGCGACAAGATCAACGTCGTGGTGCCGACCGGCAATTTCGGCAACATCCTCGCGTCCTACTATGCGAGCCTGATGAGTCTGCCCGTTGCCAAATTCATCTGCGCCTCCAACGCCAACAACGTCCTTACCGATTTCATCAACACGGGCGTTTACGATAAAAACAGACAGTTCTACACCACCATGTCTCCCTCGATGGATATCCTGGTTTCGAGCAACCTCGAGCGCCTGCTCTACAAGCTCTCGGGCAACAGCGACGCGACCACCCGCGAGTGGATGACGGCGCTCAAGTCCGTCGGCAAATACGAGGTGAGCGACGAGGTCAAGGCTGTCATGAACGAGAAATTCTACGGCGGCTTCTGCGACGACAAACAGACGCAGGACACCATCAGCCGCCTCTTCCGTCAGGAGGGCTATCTCTGCGACACTCATACCGCCGTCGCGGTCAACGTCTACGAGCAGTATGTGGCAAAGACAGGCGACGACACCCCTGCGGTGATCGCCTCCACCGCCAGCCCCTATAAATTCTCGAAATCCGTCTTACAGGCTGTCGCCCCCGACGCGGCGCTGCCCGAGACCGAGTTTGACATGGTCGATATGCTCAACGACCTCACCAAGATGCCCGTGCCCGCTCCGCTGGCAAGCCTCAAGGACAAGAAGGCGCGCTTCTCGGACGTCACGGCGGTCGACGATATGCCGCAGTACGTCCTGTCGGCGCTGAATATCGGCTGATGTCGCTGTTCGCGCTGGGCGACCTGCACCTCTCGCTCGGAGAGGATAAGCCCATGGACGTCTTTGCGGGCTGGAACGACTATGTGCAAAGGCTGGAGGAGAATTGGAAAAGGCTGGTCACCGATGAAGACACCGTGGTGCTCGCGGGCGATATTTCCTGGGGAATGAAGCTCGAAGAGACGCTGACGGACTTCCGCTTCATCGACAGCCTGCCCGGCAAGAAGCTCCTGCTGAAAGGAAACCACGACTACTGGTGGTCGACCAAGCGCAAGATGGACGCCTATTTGCAGGAAAACGGGCTTGCTTCCATACAGATCCTTTTCAACAATGCCTACCGCGTCGGCGAATATGCCGTCTGCGGCACGCGCGGCTGGTTTTTGGAAAACGATACCCCCGAGGACGTCAAGGTGCTCAACCGCGAGGTCGGAAGGCTGAAGCTGTCCCTTGAGGAAGCCTTAAAGCTTCAAGGCGAGCCGGTGGTGTTTCTGCATTACCCGCCCTACTACCGGGGCGTGGAGTGCCCGGAGATCATGGACGTCCTGCTCGAATACGGGATTAAAAAGTGTTATTACGGTCACATCCACGGCAAAAAGAATTTCCGTCTCGCCTTTGAGGGTGTGTATAAAGGGGTCGATTTTCGGCTGATTTCCTGCGATAAAGTCGGATTTATGCCTGTTTTAGTCAGATAATAGCTCAATTTAACTTGATTTCGCAGTTATTTTATGTTACAATAAATCGATAATAATAAATGGAGGAATTCAACATGGCACTGAAAGAATGCACGAAGAAGGAAGACGCAAATACCTATGAGCTCGTCGTCAGCGTCGACGGCGATGTATTTGAAAAAGCGATCGAAGCAGTATATAAGAAGCAGGTAAAGAAAATCAACGTACAGGGATTCAGAAAGGGCAAGGCGCCCCGCAGGATCATCGAGAAGATGTACGGCGCAGAGGTTTTCTATGACGACGCGATGCAGGACTGCTATCCCGACGCGCTGTATGACGCGGCAAAGGAAGCGGGCGTGAAGATCGTCGCCGTGGATACCTTAGAGGCGATCGAAGCGGGCAAGGAGGGCTTCACCTTCAAGGCGACCGTGATCGTCGAGCCCACCATGGAAATCGAAAACTACAAGGGCATCGAGGTGGAGAAGAAATCCACCGAGGTGACCGATGAATTGATCGACAAGGAGATTCAGCAGGTGCGCGAGAGAAATTCCAGACTCGTCACCGTCACGGACAGACCCGCCGAGACAGGCGACACCGTCGTCATCGACTTTGAGGGCTTTGTCGACGGCGAGGCATTCGACGGCGGCAAGGCGGAGGGCTTCAACCTCGCGCTCGGCTCCGGCAACTTCATCCCCGGCTTTGAGGATCAGATCGTCGGACACAGCACGGGAGAGGAATTCTCCATCAACGTGAAGTTCCCCGAGAGCTATCAGGCGGAGGAGCTGCAGGGTCAGGACGCCGAGTTCAAAATCGTTCTCCACGAGATCAAGGCAAAGGAGCTGCCCGAGGTCGACGATGAATTCGTTCAGGACGTCTCCGACAAAGAGACCCTCGACGAGTACAAGGAAGAGCTCAAAGAGACCGTCGGCAAGCGCCTGATCGACGAAGCGGAGAAGGACGTAGACGACCAAATCTCCGACAAGCTCATGGAGCTGCTCGAGGGCGAGATCCCCGAGGCGATGTATGAGAACCAGACCAACGACATGATCAGGGACTTTGAGATGCGTCTGCGCTCGCAGGGCATGGACATGAAGACCTACATGCAGTATATGGGCATGGACGTCAACGCGCTCAAGGGCGTTTACAGAGAGGATGCCGAGAAGAGAGTCAAGCTCAGACTCGCGCTCGAGACCATCGCGAAGAAGGAGAACATCGAAGTCACCGAAGCCGATCTCGAGGAAGAGTATGCCAAGATGGCGGAGGCGTATAAGATGGATGCGGAAAAGGTCAAGGCAGCCGTTCCCGCCGATTCTCTCACCGAGGACATCAAGGTGCAGAAGGCGCTCGACCTTGTCAAAAACAGCGCCGTTATCAAATGATCGCATAATCCTCGATTATTTGTAAACAAATAAACAGAAAGGTCTTGATAGTATGGCATTGATTCCATATGTAGTTGAGCAAACCAACCGCGGTGAGCGCTCCTATGACATTTATTCCCGTTTATTGAACGACAGGATCGTCATGCTGAACGAAGAAGTCAACAGCGCCAGCGCCAGTGTCGTTGTCGCCCAGCTTCTTTATCTGGAAAGTCAGGATCCCACCAAGGATATCAGTCTCTATATCAACAGCCCCGGCGGCAGCGTGACCGACGGATTCGCGATCTACGATACCATGAAATATATCAAGTGCGACGTATCCACCATCTGTATGGGTATGGCGGCGAGCATGGGCGCGTTCCTGCTCGCGGCGGGCACCAAGGGCAAAAGGATCGCCCTGCCCAACAGCACGATCATGATCCATCAGCCTCTCGGCGGCTACAAGGGTCAGGCGACCGATATGGAGATCCATACCCGGTATATGCTTGACATCAAAGCCCGCTTGAATCAGATTCTGGCTGAAAACACAGGAAAGCCCCTTGACATCATCAAGAATGACACCGAGCGCGACAACTTTATGACCGCGCAGCAGGCGTTGGAATACGGTTTGATCGACAAGGTGATTGACAAAAGATAAGGTGAGGGACACTCATGGCTAACAAGACGAACGACAAGGAGATCTACTGCTCCTTCTGCGGCAAGCCGCAGGACATGGTGCAGCGCATGATCGCGGGCAACGGCGCCTATATCTGCGACCGCTGTGTGGATCTTTGTATGAATATACTGGAACAGTCCGGAGAAGTGGAGCGCGCCGTCCGGAAAAAGGACAGCCTCGCGCCCAAGGATCCCGATGCTTCACTTGCCGAGCTTTTAAAGCCAAAGGAGATCAAGGCGATCCTTGATGAATATGTCATCGGGCAGGACGTGGCGAAGATCACGCTCAGCGTGGCGGTCTATAACCACTACAAACGCGCGTTCGCCCAAGACGATACCGTAGATTTTGCCAAGAGCAACGTGCTGCTGCTCGGACCCACGGGCGTGGGTAAGACGCTGCTGGCGCAGACGCTCGCCAAGGCGTTGGATGTGCCGTTCGCGATCGCGGACGCCACCACGCTGACCGAAGCCGGCTATGTCGGCGAGGATGTGGAGAATATCCTGCTCAAGCTGATACAGGCAGCCGATTTTGACATCGAGCGCGCCGAGCGGGGCATCATCTACATCGATGAAATTGATAAAATAGCCCGAAAATCGGAGAATCCCTCCATTACCCGCGACGTCAGCGGCGAGGGCGTACAGCAGGCATTGTTGAAGATCGTGGAAGGAACCGTCGCGAATGTCCCGCCGCAGGGCGGCAGAAAGCATCCGCAGCAGGAATTTTTGCAGATCGACACCAAGAACATTCTCTTCATCTGCGGCGGCGCCTTTGACGGCTTGGAAAAGATCGTGGAAAAGCGCAAGGGCAATTCGGTCATCGGCTTTGAGTCGATGATACAGTCCAAGGTGCAGCTCGACGCGACCGATTGGATGAAGGATGTCACCGCACACGATCTTGTCAAGTACGGAATCATTCCCGAGCTGATCGGCAGACTGCCTGTCATCACCGCTCTCAGTGGACTTGACACCGAGGCATTGGTTCAGATCCTCACCGTGCCGAAGAATTCCATCGTTGCCCAGTACTCCAAGATGTTTGAGCTGGACGATGTGGAGTTGAGCTTTGAGGATGATGCGCTCCGCGCGATTGCCGAAAAAGCACAGGAGCAGCGCACAGGCGCAAGGGGTTTAAGGGGTATTATGGAAGGCATACTCATGAATCTGATGTATGAGACTCCGTCCGATGACACGATCGATAAAATCGTCATCACAAAAGAGGTTGTCACCGACGGCGCCGAACCGCAGATTTCCAGAAAAAAAGAGAAGCCGTCCTTTCCCATCAAATTATCAAAGAAGGAGTCGGGCAAGCGCACCAAGCGCAGCTCCGCTTCTTAATTGAAAAATGAGCGGTTTGTTTACCGCTGTTCGGGCGATACTGCATTCTCGGCTTTTCCCGCCGCGCGGTATTGCCCGATTTTAATTCAAATTACGGTTTCCGACTCTGAAAGGAACAAAAATGGAAGATAAAAGTAGGAATACCATGACGCTGCCCGTTCTCCCGCTGCGGGGAATGGTCGTTTTTCCAAAGGCTGTGATCCACTTTGACGTCGGCAGGAAGCAGAGTATCGCCGCCGTTAACCGTGCGATGCGCGAGGAACAGTTGATTTTTCTTTCCGCGCAGAAGGACCCGGCTGTCAACGAGCCGAAGCTGATCGACCTGTATGCCGTCGGCGTTGTGGCAAAGGTCGTTCAGGTGCTGCGTCAGCCCGATGATGTCACCCGCGTGGTGCTCGAGGGCAAATACCGCGCCAAGGCAGTCGCTCCCGTGTTTGACACCAAGCTGATGCTTGCCGAGGTGATGCCGGTCGCCGAGAAGGTGCTGCCGCCGTCTCATGAGGACATCGCGATGATCCGCTCTGTCAAGAGCCAGTTTGAGTCCTATCTCGACGTCACCGCGAAAATGCCGCCCGACATCATCTTTAAGGTCGCGCTGTGCAAATATCCGGGCGAGCTGGCGGATTATATCGCATCCACCATGTATCTCGACTATCAGACCAAACAGAGCATTCTCGAGCTGTTTGACCCGTCCAAGCGCCTGGAAACGGTGCTCGATGTGCTCATTGACGAGACCTATATCAGCAAGCTCGAGCACGAGATCGAGATGAAGGCGAAGAACCGCATCGACGAGAGCCAGCAGCTCTATTTCCTCCGCGAACAGAAACGCGCCATCGAGGAGCAGCTCGGCGAGGACGACGACCCGTCCGCCGACGCCGAGGATTACGCCGATAAGATCGAGCAGCTGGGGCTTCCGGAAAAGACCCGGGACGCGCTCTTCAAGGAGTGCCGAAAGCTGATGAAAATGCCCTACGGCAGTCAGGAGGCGTCGGTCATCCGCACCTACCTCGACACCGTGATCGAGCTGCCGTGGCACGTCTCCACCGACGATAAGATCATTCTGCCGAAGATCCGCAAGGAGCTGGACAAGACCCACTTCGGCTTGGAGAAGATCAAAGACAGGATCATCGAGCAGCTTGCCGTGCGCAAGCTCAGCGAGAAACAAAAGGGACAGGTGCTCTGCTTGGTGGGACCTCCCGGCGTCGGCAAGACCTCGATCGCGCAGTCGATCGCCAAGGCGATCGGCAGAAACAGCCAGCGCATCGCGCTCGGCGGCGTGAAGGACGAAGCGGAGATCCGCGGACACCGCCGCACCTATATCGGCTCCATGCCGGGCAGGATCATGGCGGCGATCCAGAACGCAGGCTCCAACAATCCGCTGCTGATCCTCGACGAGATCGACAAGCTCGCGAGCGACTATAAGGGCGATCCGACCTCGGCGCTGCTCGAGGTGCTCGACGTCGAACAGAACAGCAAATTCGTCGACCACTACATAGACGTTCCGTTTGATTTGTCGAACGTCATGTTTATCACGACCGCCAATGATATGACCATGATCCCCGCTCCGCTGCGCGACCGCATGGAGATCATCGAGATCAACAGCTATACCCGCGAAGAAAAGTTCCATATCGCCAAAAAGCATCTGATCCCCAAGCAGCTGGATCTGTGCGGATTTTCTTCAAAAGAAATAAAATTTTCATCAAAAGCGATCTACGCTCTAATCGATTACTATACCCGCGAGTCGGGCGTGCGCCAGCTCGAACGGGAGATCGCCTCGCTCCTGCGCAAATGCGCCGTGAAGAAGCTCGACGGCGAAGCCGAGACCTTCAAGATCGACGAAAAGGTCGTGGAGGAAATGCTCGGCAACAAGAAATTCCTGCCCGACCGGCTGTCTCACAAGGACGAGATCGGCGTGGTCAACGGTCTTGCGTGGACGTCTGTCGGCGGCGAGCTGCTGCCGATCGAGGTCGCGGTCATGGAAGGCACGGGCAAGCTGGTGCTGACAGGCTCGCTGGGCGACGTCATGCAGGAATCCGCCAAGGCGGCGGTCACCTGTATCCGCAGTCACGCGCAGCTGCTGGGCATCGAACCCGATTTTTACAAAAATAAGGATATCCACATCCATGCGCCCGAGGGCGCCGTTCCCAAGGACGGACCTTCGGCGGGCATCACCATGGCGACCGCTATCTACTCGGCGCTGGCGTCCAAGCCCGTGCGCCACGACGTCGCCATGACAGGCGAGATCACCCTGCGCGGCAAGGTGCTGCCCATCGGCGGCTTAAAAGAAAAGAGCATCGCGGCGTACCGCTACGGCATCGACACCGTGTTCATCCCCAAGGAGAACGAGCGCGACATCAGCGAGTTTGACGACGCCGTGAAGGAGAAGGTGCATTTTATCGCCGTTGAGGATTTCACCGACGTGATCAGCGGCGCGACCGCGCACTGAGAGGTGCCTATGAATTTTAATGAAGTGAGTTTTGAGTTTGCCGCGGGAACGGTCAGCCAGCTTCCCGCGTCCGACCTGCCCGAGATCGTCTTTTCGGGGCATTCCAACGTCGGCAAGTCGTCGCTGATCAATAAGCTGGTGCAGCGCAAGGCGCTTGCCCGCGTCAGCGCCCAGCCGGGAAAGACCGCGACGATCAATTTCTACCGCTTAAAGGAGTTCCGTCTGGTCGACCTGCCGGGCTACGGCTACGCCAAGGTCTCCAAGGCGGAAAAGCAGCGCTGGGCAAGCCTGGTCGAGGGCTATCTTTCGGCGCAGCGCAACATCAAGCTGATCGTGCAGATCATCGACATCCGCCACAAGCCAACCAAGGACGACTACGATATGCTCAACTTTCTCTACCAAAGCAACGCCCCCTTTGTGATCGTGCTCACGAAGAAGGACAAGCTGAAAAAGACCGCCTATGAAAAGCGTATCGAAGAGGTGCTCGACGAGCTGCAGGACTATGAGGGAATCCAACTCATCCCGTTTTCCGCGATCGACGGCAGCGGGACAGAGGATATCAAAGAGGTTATTGAGGAATACATCACAGAGGAGGAATAAGAGTGGAAAAAAAGCCGTTTCTGACGCTTGATCAGGCGAAGGACATCATTAAGGACGTCCCGACGCCGTTCCATGTCTATGACGAAAAAGGTATCAGGGAAAACGCCCGCGCGCTGTATCGGGCATTCAGCTGGAACAAGGGATATAAGGAGTTTTTTGCCGTCAAGGCGACCCCGAATCCCTTTCTGATGAAGATCTTGCAGGAGGAGGGCTGCGGCATGGATTGCTCGTCCTACACCGAGCTCATGCTCTGCGAATCCTGCGGCATCACCGGCAGCGAGATCATGTTCAGCTCCAACGTCACACCCGTGGAGGATATGAAAAAGGCGTATGAGCTGGGCGCGAATATCAACCTTGACGATTACACCCATGTGGCGTTTATCAAGAAGGTCTGCGGCGTTCCCAAGACGATCTGCTGCCGTTACAATCCCGGCGGCATCTTCAAGCTGGGCGACAGCCTCGATAAGGTTCAGGTCATGGACAACCCCGGCGAATCCAAGTACGGCATGACCGAGGAGCAGATGGAACAAGCTTTTCTGGAGCTGAAAGAAGCGGGCGCCGAGGAGTTCGGCATTCACGCGTTCCTCGCCTCCAACACGGTTTCCAACGATTATTATCCCGAGCTCGCCTCCATCCTCTTTAAGCTGGCGGTGCGCCTGCATGAAAAGACGGGCGTACATATCAAGTTCATCAACCTTTCCGGCGGCGTCGGCGTCGACTACAAGCCCGAGGACGCCAAGAACGACATCGCCCTGATCGGCGAGGGCGTGCACAAAAAATTTGATGAGATCCTTGTGCCCGCCGGCATGGGCGACGTGGAGATCTACACCGAGCTGGGCAGGTACATGCTCGCGCCCTTCGGTGCGCTTGTCGCGACGGCGATCCACGAGAAGCACATCTACAAGGATTACATCGGCTTAGACGCCTGCGCGGCAAATCTCATGCGCCCCGCGATGTACGGCTCCTATCACCACATCACGGTTCTCGGCAAGGAGAACGCGCCCTGCGACCACCTTTACGATGTGACGGGCGGTCTGTGCGAGAACAACGATAAATTTGCCATCGACAGAATGCTGCCGGAGATCGAGATAGGGGATATCCTCTATATCCACGACGCGGGTGCGCACGGCTTTTCGATGGGCTACAACTACAACGGCAAGCTCAGAAGCGCCGAGGTGCTTCTCTGCGAAGACGGCTCCCACAAGCTTATCCGCCGAGCGGAGACACCGAAGGACTATTTTGCGACCTTCGATTTTTCAGATTTTCAATTCGAATAAAAGTCAAACGACCGGCAGAAATTGCCGGTCGTTATTTATATGATCTTCATGAGATGTGAGACGACGGTGCAGAGCAGCACGCCGCTGACGGTCGGAATCAGCATGGCGAGCAGCGTCCATTTCAGGCTGCCCGTCTCTTTTTTGATGGTCAGGCAGGTGGTGGAGCAGGGGAAATGCATCACGGTCATCAGAAGCATACACACCGCCGTGGTCATCGTCCAGCCGTTGGCACTCAGCAGCGCGTGCAGCTGGGTGTAATTCGTCACATCCGTCAGCGTCCCGTTGGCGCAGTATGCCATCACCATGATCGGGATGACGGTCTCATTCGCGGGAAAGCCGAGGAGGAACGCCGTCACGATCACGCCGTCCAGCCCGATGAACCGCCCGAAGGGGTCGAGAAAATCCGTCATGTGCCGCAGAAGGGAAGCGTCGCCGATTCGGATATTGGCACACAGCCAGATCACCGCGCCCGCAGGCGCCGCGACGACAGCCGCTCTGCCCAATACAAGCAGCGTCCTGTCGAGAAAGGAGCGCGCCAGTGTTTTGATGATCTGCGGCTTGCGGTACGGCGGCAGCTCCAGCATAAAGCCCGACGGCGCGTCGCTTTTGAGCCAAAGGGACAGCAGCTTTGAAATCAGCAGCGTGATCAGCACACAGCCGATGAGCACCGCCACCAGAATCAGCGCCGCCTTTGCCGAAGCGAATAACCCGCCGCAGCTGCCGGCAAAGAACATCAGGATCAGCGCGATCAAAATCGGCAGCCGCCCGTTGCAGGGCATGAAGTTATTGGTCAGCACGGCGATCAGCCGTTCCTTTTCGTTTTCGATGATGCGGCAGCCCGTTACACCGCAGGCGTTGCAGCCGATCCCCATCATCATACACAGGCTCTGCTTGCCGTGCGCGCCGCAGCGCGCAAAGAAGCGGTCGAGGTTGAACGCGATCCGCGGCAGCAGTCCCGCGTCCTCCATCAGCGCAAACAGCGGAAAGAAGATCGCCATCGGCGGCAGCATGACCGACACCACCCAGCTCAGCGTCGTATAAACGCCGTCGATCAAAATCCCCGACAGCCATTTCGGTACCGACAAGCGTTCACTCCAAGTGACAAGCTCCCCTTTGAGCGCTTCAAACAGCTCGCTCAGCCATTGACTCGGGTAATTTGCCCCGACGGCGGTGATCCAGAACAGCAGCGAACACAGCAGTATCATCAGCGGGATCCCCGTGCGCTTGGAGGTCATCAGGCGGTCGAGCCTGCGGTCGCGGCGCGTTTTGCGGTCGGGGAAAGCCTGACGGACGCACGCCTGCGCGATCGTGCGGCAGCAGCCGCGCAGCAGTGCGCTGTCCCTGTCAAAGCGGCGGTAGAAGCTGTTCGGTCTCGGTTCCTTTTCGCAGGCGTCCGTAATTGCCTGTTGCAGCGCCTTTAGCCCGCGTTTTCTCGCGGCACAGCAGGAGACGACCGGCGCGCCGAGCAGCTCCGAGAGCGCTTTTTCGTCGATTTCCAAGCCCTTCTTTGCCGCTTCATCCAAGAGATTGAGACAGATGACCGCGTTTTTGTGCCGCGACAGCACCTGCAGCGCGAGGGTGAGATTGCGCTCCAACACGCCCGCGTCCAGTACGACCGCCACGCAGTCGAAGTGCTCCTGCGCAAGCGCCTTTTCCGTCACATTTTCCTCGCGCGAGAAGGACGAGAGGGAATAGGTGCCGGGCAGGTCGACGACGGAGACCGTCCTGCCGTTATGGAAAAAGCGCCCCTCGGCGCAGTCCACGGTCTTTCCCGTCCAGTTGCCCGTGTGCTGTTTGAGCCCCGTCAGCGCGTTGAAGATCGTGCTTTTTCCGACATTCGGGTTGCCTGCCAGCGCGATCCTGTAGTCACACATGTGTTTCACCCGATGTCACGACCGTCACGCGGCTGCAATCGCTTCTGCGCAGCGCGATCAGGCAATCCTTGACCGCGTAGGCGGTGGGGTCTCCGAAGGGACTGCGAAACAGCGGCGTGATCGTCTCGCCCTCGTCGATTCCGAGCTGACGCAGCCGCTCGGTCAGCGCGTTTTTTTCATCAAAGCCGGCGACGGTGGCTTGCACCGTCAGCGGCAGCTCGCTCAGCTTGCAGGTTTCTTTCATCATATCATCTCCACATTCTCACCGACAGCTTATGCGCGGCGGCTTTTTTCGGTGAATACCACTTGCAAAGCTCTCCGCGTCATGGTACAATAGCAGGGTGTTCGAGGGGGTATTCTATGACAAAATCCAACAATATCCGCAGCAGCGCCTACCTGCTGATGACGGCGATCATCTGGGGCGTCGCCTTTGTGTTCCAGTCGATGGGCAACGACCACATGCAGGCGTTCACCTTTACGTCCTCGCGTTATCTGCTGGGCTTTCTGGTGCTCCTGCCGATCGTTTTGATCAAATACTTTCATCCGCGATTCCTCGCGGACAGCGACGAGATTCCGATAAAGCAGGTCCCTCTCAAGCGCACCGCTCTCGGCGGCGTGCTCTGCGGACTGGTGCTCGGTGCGGCGACGATGTTCCAGCAGGTCGGGCTGCAATCCACCACGGTCGGCAAGGCGGGCTTTATCACCACGCTATACATCATCCTCACGCCGATCTTCGGGCTGTTTCTGGGCAAGCGCTGTCGGTTCACGGTATGGATCGGCGCGGTCGCGGCGGTGATCGGGCTGTATCTGCTCTGTATCACCGATGATCTGACCCTTTCATGGGGCGATCTGCTCGTGCTGATCTGTGCGATTTTCTTCGCAATG